>DXFC01000053.1 GCA_019114645.1 Candidatus Halomonas stercoripullorum | reverse complement strand
GACACCCCGGGAATGGCGTTGAGCTTTTCGTAAGTGATGTCGCGCTGGGCCAGCAAGCGCCCGCCGGGCAGCACCAGGTCGTTGACCGACTGGTAGCCGCCCAGTGCCGTCTGGATGGCGTGTTGGGCCGGTACGTTGGCGCACAGGCGCATCGAGGCGAGCATGGTCAGCCCCTGGATATAGTCTTGTGCACGCTGCATGGCCACGCTGCCGGAAAGAATCATCCAGCCTGAGCGAAAGCCGGCACAACGGTAGCTCTTGGAGAGCCCGTTGAAAGTCACCACCAATTGGTCTTCACTCGCCAGGGCGCCAGTGGAGACATGCACGGCATCGTCGTACAGAATCTTGTCGTAGATCTCGTCGGAAAACACCACCAGGTCGTGTTCGCGGGCGATCTCTAACAGTTCATTCAGTACTGCCGGGGGATAAACCGCTCCGGTGGGGTTGTTGGGATTGATGATGACCATGGCGCGAGTGTGGCTGGTGATCTTGGAGCGCACATCCGCCATATCCGGCGCCCAGTCAGCCTGCTCATCGCAGCGATAATGCACGGCACGCCCCCCGGCGAGATGGGCTGCTGCCGTCCATAGAGGATAATCGGGTGCAGGAATCAGCACTTCATTGCCGTCGTCGAGTAGCGCTTGCAGCGCCATCACGATCAGCTCCGAAACCCCGTTACCAATGTAGATATCCTCTATTCCGACGCCGGGAATCTCCTTGCGCTGACACTCCTGCATGATCGCCTTGCGCGCCGAGTATAGCCCCTTGGAGTCACAGTAGCCTTGCGCGGTGGGCAGGTTGCGCATGACGTCCTGGAGGATCTCTTCCGGCGCTTCAAATCCGAAGGGTGCCGGATTGCCGATATTGAGTTTGAGAATACGTTGACCTTCGTCTTCCAGACGTTTGGCGTGCTCTAGCACGGGGCCACGAATGTCATAGCAGACGTTGTCGAGTTTGTGCGATTTCCTGAGCTGGGTGGGCGTTTCCATGAAGTGTCCGAAGTTCTGGTGTGTTCTGTGGCCGGTGCAGCAGCGCTGCCGGTAGGCATTGATTATGCGGTGTTATTGTCCGTGCCGCTATCGTCATCTGGTGTCTTTTCCGAGGCGATGTCTGCCGGTGTCTCAAGGGTCAGGCGGCCCAGTTTGCCATCCCGCAGTTCGTGCAACAGCACTTCGGCACCGCGATGCAGGTCGACCTCGCCACCGGGCCGCAACCCCCCGCGTCGGCGGGCTATTTCACTGAGCAGGGCATGGCCGTCGAAACCGGCCAGGGCCAGTAGGTCAATTCGCTCCGGGCCGTCGGCATCAACCTGCACGGCCTGTGGAGCAGGGGTGTAGGGCGGCAAGTCGGCCAACTTGTAGCGGGCTTTGAAGGCCGTTGGATAACGCTTGGCCAATTCGGCGGCCGTGATGATGGCGACATCAATATAATCAATGGCGGTGTCGCGAATGGCACCGGTAGCGGCCAGGCGATAGGCACTGGCCTGGTCTTCGATCTTCGGCCACAGCACTCCGGGAGTGTCGATCAGTGCCACGCGGCCTTCGATACGTACCCTCTGCTGGCGCTTGGTTACAGCCGGTTCGTTGCCGGTCTTGGCGATGCTTTTGCCGGCCAGGCCATTGATCAGGGTCGACTTGCCGACGTTGGGAATTCCCATGACCATCACTCGCACGTCGCGGTCGGTGCGTACCTGTCCGGCGAGTTCGTGACACAGCTTGGGAATGCGCTTGAGCTCGCGGGCGTTAGTCGTCGTGACGGCAAGCGCTCGGGTATCGGGCAACGAATCGAAATATGCCACCCACTCCCGGGTGCGCTCGGGATCCGCCAGATCGGTCCGCGAGAGAATCTTCAGCACCGGTTTATGGTGGGTCAATTCCGCCAGCATGGGGTTGGCGCTGGAGTAGGGGAGCCTGGCGTCGAGCACCTCAATGACGACATCGATTTGAGGCAACGCTTCCTTGATCTGGCGTTGTGCCTTGTGCATGTGTCCCGGGTACCAGCCGAGCATGAGCCACTCCTGCAAGCGGTAAAAAGGCCGCTTATCATAACAGATGAGCGGCCTCGGCAGGATGGGGTTACGTTATTCGCCAGGTCGAAAGTCAAGGGCTACCGAGTTGATGCAGTAGCGTAGGCCGGTGGTTTCCGCCGGTCCATCAGGAAACACGTGGCCCAGGTGGGCGTCACAGCGAGAACAGACCACTTCGGTGCGGCGCATGCCGTGGGAGCCATCGAAGCGTTCCTCGACGGCGGGCTCGGCCAGGGGGCGATCGAAGCTCGGCCAGCCGCAGTGGGCTTCAAACTTGTGCTCGTTTTCAAACAGCGGTGCATCACAACAGATGCAGTGATAGATGCCTTGCTCGTCGGTCACCTGATAATCCCCGCTAAAGGGGGGTTCGGTGCCTTGCTGGCGGGTGACTTGATACTGTTCCGGTGTCAGTTGCGCGCGCCATTCAGCATCGCTCTTTTCGATTTTCTTGCGCATGTCTTTCTCCTGCTGTGGCTTCTTCCATCACATCAGACACCGAAAGGCCGACGGGTTTCCACTTTTTCGGCCAATTCGAGCCAATAGTTGACAGCCCCCGAGGGCTTGAGTAATATTCGCGCCACCTCGTTGAGGCAGAAAGCGAGACGGCAGCGTCCCATTCGTCTAGTGGTCCAGGACACCGCCCTTTCACGGCGGGAACAGGGGTTCGAACCCCCTATGGGACGCCACTTTCAGTAGCGACAGGCAGTATCGAACAAAGCGGGAATAGCTCAGTGGTAGAGCATCGCCTTGCCAAGGCGAGGGTCGGGAGTTCGAATCTCCTTTCCCGCTCCATTCTTCGATACCGTGTTCTGTCTGTTACGCTATCTGCAGCATATGCCTACGTTATACGTCCCATTCGTCTAGTGGTCCAGGA
>DXFC01000052.1 GCA_019114645.1 Candidatus Halomonas stercoripullorum | reverse complement strand
TGGCCTTGTCGGTTTATTCGCTGGCGTCCACGGGGCCTGGCCATGAGCGCTTCGGTTACTACCCGCTGATGCACTTGCTGCTGGCGGGCGTGGCCGGCGCCTTTCTCACTGGGGATATCTTCAACCTCTATGTCTGGTTCGAAGTCATGCTGGTGGCCTCCTTTGCGCTGCTGATTCTGGGTGGCGAGAAAGCGCAGATGGAAGGGGCGGTCAAATATGTGACCCTCAACTTGTTGGCTTCCGTAATATTCCTCACTGCGGTGGGGCTGCTCTATGGCATGGTAGGCACTCTCAATATGGCGGATGCCGCCCAGCGTCTGGCTATCGCCGAGCATTCGGGCATGGTCGAGGTATTGGCGGTCATGTTCATGGTGGCCTTCGGCATCAAGGCGGCGGCATTTCCGCTATTTTTTTGGTTGCCTGCCTCCTACCACACACCACCGGTAGCGGTATCGGCGCTATTCGCTGCACTCTTGACCAAAGTGGGTGTCTACGCACTGTTTCGCATGTTTACGCTGATGTTCGATCAAACATTAGGCTACCTCCAGGACATACTGCTTTGGAGTGCGGCCTTGACCATGGTCACGGGCGTGCTCGGGGCAGCGGCACAGTATGAATTCCGGCGCATCCTGTCCTTCCACATCGTAAGCCAGATTGGCTATATGATCCTTGGTCTGGCGCTTTATACGCCGCTGGCCATCGCCGGGGGGATTTTTGCCGTGATGCACAATATTGTGGTCAAGACCAATTTGTTCTTGATCAGCGGGATCACCCGGCGGCTGCAGGGAACCTATGATCTGAAGAAGATGGGTGGCCTCTATCGGGAGCGCCCTTGGTTGGCTGTCGCCTTTTTCCTGTCTGCCTTCTCGCTGGCCGGCGTGCCGCCGCTTTCGGGATTTTTTGCCAAGTTCATTATTGTACGTGCGGGTATCGAGGCAGAGGCGTACTGGGTCACAGCAGTGGCATTGTTGGTAGGCCTGATGACGCTTTACTCCATGGTCAAGGTATGGAATGAAGTCTTCTGGAAACCGTTGCCCGAAGAGAACCTGGTGCCCGTCGAAGAGGTTAACGTGGGGGATGACAGCCGCATGGTGCCGCCCAGCCTGGCGCTGATGTACCTACCGGTGGCAGTACTGGCACTGTTTACCTTGCTAATCGGGATCTTTGCCGAGCCGTTGATGGGCATGATGAACCAGGTTGGGGATCAACTGATGGCACCACAGCGCTATATCGAAGCAGTGCTGGGAACCGAAGCCGGGGTTGAAGACGCGCTGAGCAGGGAGGAGACGCCATGACGGGGGCAATCTGGAACCTGCTACTGGCGCTGGCCTGGGTCGTGCTTTCAGGAAACTTCTCGGGGCTCAATCTGGTAATGGGGTTGGTACTGGGCTACATCACCATGGTATTGATCGAACACCAGGTCGAGTCGCTGGCGGGCTATCCTGCACGCGTGCCACGGATATTGCGTTTCATTGGCTTTTTTATCTCGGAGCTGGTGCTGGCCAACCTCAAGGTGGCCTACGATATTTTAACACCGCCCTGGCATATGAAGCCGGGTGTGATAGCTCTGCCACTGGAGGCGCGCACCGAGCTGGAAATCACGCTGGTAGCCAACCTGATATCCCTGACGCCGGGCACCTTGAGTCTGGATGTCTCTGATGATCGCAAGGTGCTCTACATTCACGCCATGTTCCTCGACGACGAGGAGGAGCTACGACGCAATCTCAAGGAGATGGAGTGTCGCGCTCTGGAGCTGTTCCGCTGAGTGGGTCAAGATCGTATGGGAGTGATATGGCCGTTGTAATATTGATCAGCCAGGTGCTGATGAGCCTGGCCTTGGTGCTGGCCTTTGTGCGGGTAGTGCGCGGTCCGAGCCTGCCTGATCGGGTGGTGGCCTTGGAGCTGTTTTCCAGCATTGTGGTGGGGCTGGTTGGCCTCTATGCCATTCAAACCGACGTGTCGGTTTTTATCGATGCCGCCATCGTCATCGCGCTGATGGGGTTTTTGACTGCCATCGGCTTCGCCCGTTTTCTGGAGCGTGGAGGACCGCGTGATGATTGAGTTCGTCAAGGGTGCCTTCATGCTCACGGGGGCCTCTCTGATGCTGCTGGCATCATTGGGCCTGCTGCGCATGCCCGACCTGTTGACCCGCATGCACGCCACCACCAAGGCTTCTGCTCTGGGGGTGATCTTGATCATGCTTGCGGTTGCGCTGCACTTCGGTGAGGTAGCCGTAGTCGCTCGCGCTGTTGCGATCATCATTTTCGTCGTGATGACAGCCCCGATTGCGGCCCATGTGATCGGCCGGGCGGGCTATTTTGTCGGCTCCAAGCTGTGGAGTGGGACGGTCAAGGACGAGTTGAAACCCAACTATGATCCTTTTACTCATGAGCTCAAGAGTGGTATGGAAGCTCAAGCCAATGTGGAACGTCGCCCACAACAGCATGATCTAGACTGATCCGAACTTCATAATGGTTGTTTCAGGTAAAGGAATACGACTGCCATGCATCATTCTCTATGGATTGCCCTGTTTTTCGCCCTGCTGTTGGCGGGTTGTCAGTCCGCTCCTTCACAGCAGGTGTCTGCCAATGAGCACCAGCCGGACGAGGTTGAACCAGTAGAGTCGGCCAACGTCTCCCCCAACTCTGTTGGCGGCGAGACTGGGCGAAGCCAGGCGAGTGATGCTCCCGCCAGTTTCGAAACCTGGCTGGCAGAGTACCGTCGTCATGCTGCCGCTCAGGGCATCAGCGAAGCGACATTGACGAGTGCACTCGATGGCGTTCGCTATCGGCCGCGAGTGCTTGAGCTGGATCGCTCACAGCCTGAGTTTGTGCGTCCCATCTGGCAGTACCTCGATACCGCGGTATCGCAGACCCGTGTCGGCGAGGGTCGCGCCAGGCTTGATGAGCATCGCGACACGGCGCTACGCATGCAAGAGCGCTACGGTGTGCCGGCCGAGATCGTCGTGGCGATCTGGGGCATCGAAAGCAACTACGGGGGTAATTTTGGCGATTTCTCTACCCTGGAAGCCCTGGCGACTCTGGCCTTCGACGGCCGCCGGCGCGACTTCGCCCGCGGCGAGTTGCTTGCTGCGCTGCGCATTATCGAGGCGGGTGATATCGAGCCGCAGCGTATGATCGGTTCCTGGGCCGGTGCCATGGGGCATACGCAATTCATTCCTTCCAGCTTTGAGAGCTATGCCGTAGACGGGGATGACGATGGCCGGCGTGATATCTGGAAAAGCATTCCGGATGTCATGGCCTCTACCGCCAATTACCTGGCACAGGCGGGATGGCGACCCGGCGAGCCGTGGGGCGTGGAGGTAAGCCTGCCCTCAGGTTTCGACTATGCCCAGACCGAGCTGAATACCCGCTATGCAAGCCATGAATGGGCAGCGCAAGGGGTCCGTCCTATCGCAGGGGGACGTTTGCCTGACTTCGACCAGGCCTCGGTGATTGCGCCGGCCGGAGCCCAGGGGCCCGCGTTCCTGGTGGGGCCTAACTACCGTGCCATTCTGCGCTACAACAACGCTACCAGCTATGCCCTGGCGGTGGGCACTCTGGCGGAGCGGATCGCGGGTCGCGAGGGCATCCGCAGTGCTTGGCCGCGTGATGAGCAGCCGTTATCACGTAGCCAGGTTCGTGAATTGCAGCAGGCTCTGAATG
>DXFC01000051.1 GCA_019114645.1 Candidatus Halomonas stercoripullorum | reverse complement strand
GGTCGAATCGCTATCCCGATGTTAACCATGGCCAGGATGATATCCCTGGCGAAAGCGATTTATACAGCGCCACGCTAGAGTTGGCGCTGGATGGCTGGGAGGGAGAAGTCATCCTGCCGGGCGTGGATGGTGAGCCGGCGCTCATGTCCTATCGTCAGATTCGACCGGCAAACTGGGTCGTCAAGGTGGCAATCCCCCAGGCGCAGGTACAAAAACCGCTGGCGCATTTTCTGACGCGTCTATGGTGGGCCTGGCTGGCGCTGGCGATGCTGCTACTTATGACCATGCATGGCCTGGTCAAGCGGCTATTGGCGCCACTGCACCGACTCAAACGACAAATCGCAGAGGTCGGAGCGGGAGGGCGTCAGTACCTGGAGCTCTCCACCAGCATGCGGGAGCTGCGTCAGGTAGCCAGCAGCTTCAACCGGTTAGAGCATGAACGGCTGGCTGCACTGCAGCATCTGCGGGACCGTCAGGCGTTTCTCGATGCCGTTTTGGAATCAACCCCGGTGGGCATGTTCGTGGGTGATCTCAGGGGGCATGTCGATTATCTCAATCCCGCGCTGCTGGAGCTGCTCGGGCTGGAGGTGACACATACTGCGCGCGACTGGTGGGAACGAATCCACCCTGATGACAGGGCCGGTACGCAAGACATGTGGCGACATACTGTGGCTACCGGCAACGACTTTGTACGTCAGTTGCGTTTTCTGCACCCGGATGGTGTCACCCTCTGGGTAGAGGTGCATGCCAGTCAAGTCATGGGTAACGATCAGCCGCTGGGTTTTGTCGGCATGGTCAAGGACATTACCGAGCGTCGCCAGCGAGAGGCCTTGCAGCGCTGGGAAGCCGAGCACGATCCGCTGACCGGTTTGCTCAATCGGCGTGGTTTCGAGCGGCGTCTTGAAGAGGCGCTGGCCGAGTACGCCAAGACCGGAACCCCGGCGGTGCTGATCTTGTTCGACCTGGATCACTTCAAGCCGATTAATGATGAAGGTGGCCACGCTCTGGGTGACGAGATGCTGCGGCGCATTGCACAAGTCGTGGCGTGGGAAGTGCGCCGCAACGACCATGTGGCCCGCCAGGGAGGTGACGAATTTGCAGTGCTGTTGCCTAGCTGCACGCTGAAGCAGGCCAGCGAGATCGCCGAATCACTGCGTCGCGCCGTAGCCGAGATCAGCGTGACCCATGCGGACAAAGAGTACACCATTACCCTGAGCATGGGGGTGACAGCGCTGGAGGAGAAGGATCGTTCGATCGAAGAGGCGTTGGCGCGTGCCGACCAGGCGAGCTATCAGGCCAAAGCCAATGGACGCAACACGATCGTCATCGCCCCGGCTTCGGCTTCGGAATGATGAAGGAAAGAAGCCTGTTGACAAATTCACCTGTTGAAAAATTCAGACCGAGGCGTTGATGCGTCCTGTTTGGGCTTTTACCCGTCCACTGGCGCCGTAGGTGGTCTTCTCAGCGGCTTGATGAATGGCATCGAGGAGTCGCGTATTCTGCTCCATGCGCAGCGTAACCAGTTCACCAATCAGGGTGTTGAGGCGCTGGGCCTCGCGGGTGGTTTCAAGCATTTCCGCCCACTGCTCCGCACAGCCGGCGTCGGCTGCTGCCTGGCGGGCACCCTCGGCACCTTCGGCATAGCCCAGGCGGCGCTGCACCCCTTGGCGTAGCGTTTCGCTCTCTTCCAGCGTTTTCAGCAGGGCCTGCTTGCGCTTGGCCAGTTCCGCGAGCTCGCCGCTCTCGATATTCGCTTCGGAGAGTCGCACACGTTCTTGTGTCAGCAGCTCAATCACGCTGTTCAGGCGTTGCTGCTGCTGTTCGAGCAGTTTGCCTAAACTCATGATTCACCGCGCTCGGCCGCCAGGGACTCGATCAGCGAATCGGCGATACGCTCGGCGCGAATCTCCAGGCGCCCTTCGCGAATGGCGTCGCGAATCTCCTCGACCCGAGCCATATCGATATCCCGCGACGCGTCGGCAGCCTGATGGCTCAGGTGCGTGGTCGCCGAAGGGGTGGGAGTATTGCCACCTACGGGTGCGGCGCCTTTGACCGACTGCGACTCATCACGCTGGCTCGCGGGAGCGGGGCGGGGCAGGGGGTTCTGGCTATTGATTTTCACGGTAATGGCCTCATGACCGAATGCTTATCCCTAGCTATCGGCGTATTGAGCGATAACTTTAGACCTGATGGCAAACCAAGGTACAAAAAAGCTGAAAGCAGATCACCCAGCATTTTTAGAAGTCTACGACAAGCAGGCCCTCTCCGGCCACCTCTGCGGTAATCACTTCGCGATTGTCGAAACGTACCCGGATACGCTCGCCCAGTCCGCTGGGCTCCAGTGCCTGACCCTCGCGCGAAATGCGAAATGCCACCCACCTGGCCTCGACCGTGACCCGCTGGTTGCGTTCGACCAATGGCACGCTGCGTAGCTGATGCGCCTGCAGTGGCTGGCCCGGATTGAGCGCCCTGACGGTCGCCTGACCGACAATGGTATTGATGTCGAGTAGCGTGCGATTGGGCAGCTCGGCCAGATTGCCACTCTGCAGGGAAAGGTGCTCCGGCTTCACGGTTTCGCCTGCGGGCAGGCCTACCGCCAGTACCGGGTACTCGCCGATCACTCCCACTTCGGCTTGCAGGTAACGCACCTGGCGGCCGGCTTCTCCACAACGCACTCCAACGGAAACACGTCCCAGCGGTGGTGCATCCGGGCGAGCTAGAAACGGCTCGGGAGCTTCACACACCGGCAACCTGGCGGAGGGCGGGCGCACCTCGATAATCAGTTCGTCACCCAGGGGCTGGGCCTGCTGATGCAAAAAGGCATGCACCGCGTCGAGCAACTCGGTGTCGTCATCGGCAGTTGCCGGTAATGCCAGCAGGCAGAGCAGTAACAGCAGCGGGGTGGAACGTAAGCACACAAGCATCAGGCGGGATCGTCCTGAAGATAAGGTCAATCCGTATTCTAGCTGGCGGTTGGCAGGGGCAACGGAAGAAATGGGCGAGGAAACGGGGCCTGTTTGCGCCATTGAAATGACACACGCTTGGTTAATCTTCATCCTCAAGAAGTTCCGTATATTTTTCACCAGACATTTAACAGGGTTTCGCCGGGGAGCGCTGCATGATCGACCAGCTCGAGGCTTCTTTGCAATTTCACCAGCAAGCGCTGGGATTGCGCCAGCAACGGCACCAGATTCTGGCCAGCAATATCGCCAATGCCGATACGCCCAACTACAAGGCGCGTGACATCGACTTTGGCAGCGAGCTGAAAAAAGCGGTCGAGCAGGGCCGGGCGAGCGGTGGCGGGTTAGCGCTGGCGCGCACTTCGGAGCGCCACCTGGAAGGCCAGGCGGCGGCAACACCCCGCCAGGAGCTGCTCTATCGTGTGCCCGATCAGCCAAGCCTTGATGGCAACACCGTGGATATGGACCGCGAGCGTACCCAGTTTGCCGACAACGCCGTGCGCTACCAGGCCGCGCTGACCCTGATCAACAGCCGCATTCAGGGGCTGAAAAACGCCATGCAGCCGGAATGACAGGCCGGATAACAGAATAGAGAGAACGCCCCATGACAATGTTTTCCGTGTTTGATATCGCCGGTTCGGCCATGAGCGCCCAGTCGCAGCGTATGAACGTTACCGCCAGCAACCTGGCCAACGCTGATAGCGTGGCCGGTCCCGATGGCGAAGCCTACCGCGCCAAACAGGTGATCTTTGAATCACGCCTGCAGAATGGCACCCAGGGCATTGGCGGTGTCGGTGTGCGCCAGGTGATTGAAGACAACGCACCGCTACGCCTGGAGTACCGCCCCGAACACCCGCTGGCCAACGAGGAAGGGTATGTCTCCATGCCCAACGTCGAGCCGGTCCATGAAATGGTCAACATGATCTCCGCCTCGCGCTCCTACCAGGCCAACGTCGAGGTGATGAACACCAGCAAGCAGATGATGCTCAAGACACTCACCTTGGGCGAGGGTTAAGCGTATGTCGAATACCATTGATCCGCATGTCATCTCGCGGATGAACCAGGGTGGTCCCGGTGTGCGGGATGCCAGCCAGTCTGCCGAGCTGCGAAACAACTTCATGACGCTGCTGATCGCGCAGATGCAACACCAGGATCCGCTCGACCCCATGGATAACCATGAGATGACCACCCAGCTGGCGCAGATCAATACCGTCAGCGGCATCGAAGACCTCAACCGGACCCTGAAGGGCATCACCGACCAGATGCACGCCGGCCAGACCCTGCAAGCCACTGCGCTGATCGGTCAGGGGGTGCTGGTGCCGGGGGACCGTCTGCTGATGGAGCATGGCGAAGAGGGCGAAGCGCACACCACACCATTTGGCATCGAGCTGCCGCAGTCGGTCGATAATGTGCGTGTGGTGATCACCAATGCCAGCGGCCAGGTGATCAATAGCTACGACATTGGCCCGGTCAAGGCGGGTATCGAATCCTTTACCTGGGACGGCCGCACCAGCGAAAACGAGCTGGCAGCCGAGGGTAGCTATCGCGTCCGCATTGAAGCCACCAGCGGTGATAAGGCGGTAGCCGCCAATACGCTCAACTACGCCCTGGTGGGTGGGGTAACACCGCCGGACGAGAATGGTGGTGTGCGCCTTGATCTCGGTGCCATCTACGGTCAGGTCACCCTCGACCAGGTCAAGCAAATTCTTTGATATTCATCAGCCGCTAGGCAGGGGAACGAAACATGAGCTTTTCACAAGCATTGAGTGGCCTGAACGCACAGTCGCAGAAACTGGGCGCCATCGGCAACAACATCGCCAACTCCCAAACGGTGGGCTTCAAGAGCTCCAACGTCCAGTTTGCCGATGTCTTTGCCAACTCGCGAGTCGGCCTGGGTACCCGGGTCTCGGCGGTGCTGCAGAATTTCAATGAAGGCAACATCGAATCCACCAGCCGCAACCTCGACCTGGCGGTGGCAGGTGAAGGGTTCTTCCGCTTCATGGATACCAGCGGCCAGGTGGTCTACTCGCGTAACGGCCAGTTGACCATGACCGCCGAAGGCGAGCTGATCAATGCCCAGGGCTTCCAGATCATGGGCTATGGAGTCAACGCCCAGGGCGAGGTTCAAGTGGGCGGCCAGCCGGTACCGCTGACAGTCGATTCGGATGAGCTGGGAGCGAGCGCCACCACGGGTGCCGGCACCGTGCTCAACCTGGATTCGCGCATGAACACAGGCGAAGAACTCAGTGTGACCGAGCTCGCTGACGGCACCGAGATCAGCTACCACTACGCCAATAACTTCACCGTCTACGATTCGCTGGGCAATCCGGTGAATACGTCGGTCTACTACGAGAAAGTCAGCGAAAACTTGTGGCAGGCCAAGGTAGTCGCTGACGGCGAATACGTGGCTGATAACGACTTTATGCTGCGCTTCAACTCCAATGGCACCTTGGTGGGTGCCGGCGACCCGTTGGATATGACTCTGCTGGAGACATTGGAACAAGCCGAAGCCGATATTGCGGCCCTCCAAGTTGTGGAAAATGAATTCCAGAGCCTGGGAGAAGGGGGTTGGGATGGCTTGGATGATGCTGGAAAAACAGCTTATCTGGAAGGTCTTGATGATTCTAATCCGGTCGTTGCGGACATGCTCAATGGGCTCAGTGATGCTTCTGATTGGGCAGCTATTGAAGATGCTCTTCAAATAGCCACTACTGATGCTCAAGCTGCTCGCGACACGGCTAACCAGGATGTCAACACCGCCCTGGCCGGTTTGACCGGCAGCCAGGTCGCCCTCACCTTTGTTACCACCAGCGGTGCTGAGGATATCAATTTCAACCTCAACCTCGCCGGTTCCACCCAGTTTGGCAACAACTCTACCGTCAGCAGCCTGACCCAGAACGGTTACACCTCGGGCGCCCTGGTCGGCATCACCATCGACGAGAACGGGGTTGTCATGCGCAACTACTCCAATGAGGAGTCGCGTCCCGCCGGTCAGATCGCACTGGCCCACTTCCGTAACCCCGAGGGCTTGACGCCTGCCGGCGACAACGTCTGGTACGCCTCCGCTCAATCGGGCCAGGAACTGGTCGGCGCTCCGGGCACCGGCATGCTGGGCGCCATCGTGGCCGGTGCGGTGGAGACCTCCAACGTCGATATGGCGGGCGAGCTGGTCAACATGATCATCGCGCAGCGCGCGTACCAGGCCAACTCGCAGACCATCAAGACTCAGGATGAAATTCTGCAGACCGCCATCAACCTGCGCTAAGCGGGATACCCCGTACTGATTGATGGCAAGCACTGATACCGAAAGCGAGGGAGCCAGGTAGTGGATCGCATACTTTATACCGCCATGAGCGGCGCCAAGCAGACCATGGATCAGCAGGCGGTGGTCAGCCACAACCTGGCCAACGTCTCTACCAGCGGCTTTCGCGCCCAGCTGCACGCCATGCGTGCCGTGCCGGTACAGGGCGAAGGCTTGCCGACCCGGGTTTCGGTGGCCGCCACCACGCCGGGCAGCGACTTCAGCCCGGGGCCGATCACGCGTACCGGCCGGGTGCTGGACGTGGCGATGGCAGGCAATGCCTGGCTTGCGGTGCAGGCCGACGATGGTAGCGAGGCCTATACCCGCCGGGGTGAATTGCAAATTGACGGCGACGGCCTGGTCAGCGTGGCAGGGCGGCCGGTGATCGGTGAGGGCGGCCCCATCATTGTGCCGCTGGGCTCCAGTGTCACCCTCGGCGCCGATGGCACAATCAGCGCTATTGGCGAAGGCGAAAACCCCGACGCCCTGGTGGATGTCGGGCGGCTCAAGCTGGTCACGCCGGAGCAGGACCTGCTGCGTGGCGATGACGGCCTGTTCCGTATGCCCCTCAACGAGGAGGGCGAAGCAGTGGTGCTCGCCGCCGATGAGGAGGCCACAGTGGTTAGTGGCGCGCTGGAGGGCAGTAATGTCAGCGCAGTGGAAGCCATGGTGTCGATGATCGATGTGGCGCGACGTTACGAGATGCAGATGAAAGTGATCAGCACCGCCGATGAAAATGCCCAGCGGGCCAATAATCTGCTGTCTATCCAAGGCTAAGCGCAAGGGAGCCGAATCATGATCAAGTCATTATGGACCGCCAAGACCGGTCTGGAATCCCAGCAGGTCAAGCTGGATATCATCTCCAACAACCTGGCCAACGTCAGCACCAACGGCTTCAAGCGTTCGCGGGCGGTATTCGAGGATCTGCTGTATCAGAACCTGCGTCAGCCCGGTGCCCAGAACGATGTGCAAAACCGCTTGCCCTCCGGCATGCAGGTGGGAACCGGTGTGCGTCCGGTAGCCGCGGAGCGTCTGCATACCCAGGGTGGCCTGGAACACACCGCCAACTCCCGCGACCTGGCGATTACCGGTAACGGTTTCTTCCAGGTGTTGATGCCGGATGGCACTACCGCCTACACCCGTGACGGCAGCTTCCAGCTCAACGAAAACGGCCAGATGGTTAACGCCAACGGTTATCCGCTGGAACCGGCCATCATCATTCCCGACAACGCGCTGGATATCAGCATCGGTGAGGATGGCATCGTGTCGGTAACCCAGCCGGGTGTGGCGCAAGCGCTGCAGGTGGGCCAGATCACCGTCTCCACCTTCGTCAATGCATCGGGGCTGGAGAGCATCGGCGGTAATCTCTACCTGGAAACCGCTTCGT
This sequence comes from Candidatus Halomonas stercoripullorum, assembly GCA_019114645.1. Lineage (GTDB taxonomy): Bacteria > Pseudomonadota > Gammaproteobacteria > Pseudomonadales > Halomonadaceae > Halomonas > Halomonas stercoripullorum. Next base: position 1,078 of record DXFC01000051.1, on the reverse strand, counting down.
CGGGTCCGCGCAACGAGACCATGCCGGGCATGAACGGTGCTGGTCGACTGATGCACAAGTACGTCGAAACCTCCAACGTCAATGTGGTGGAGGAGATGGTCAGCATGATTCAGACCCAGCGCGCCTACGAGATCAACAGCCGTGCGATCCAGACCAGCGATGAAATGCTGGCACGTCTGACCCAGCTGTAAGGCATTGCCAGGCAAGGTGGCGGTTTGAACCCCATTACTCCCAGCCTGAACAGGGCAGGAAGCGAGCAGGAATGAATGTGACGGGTAAAACGGCCACGCGGGTGGTCATGGCGCTGATGGCCATTGCGGTACTGATCCTGGGCGGTTGCGCCCAGGTACCGCGTGCCTCGGTGGTGGGCGAGCAGGAGCAGATCAATATGGTCGAGCCGCCCCCCAGGCTCGCCAATGGCTCCATTTATCAGGGGCAGTGGGGGTCACAGCCGCTGTTTGAAGACCGTCGCCCGCGCATGATCGGTGACATCCTCACCATTGTGCTCGATGAGCAGGTGAGCGCCAGCAAGAATTCCCGTTCCAATGCGGATCGCAGTGCTTCTGCGGGCCTGGGCTTCGATCAGCAGTCGGATGCGCTGGATGCGCTGGCCAACCTGGGCTTCGATATCAATGCCAACGGCAATGTGGGTTTCTCTGGCGGTGGCGGTGCCCAGGCCAGCAATACCATGACCGGTACCATTACCGTGTCGGTACTTGAAGTCCTGCATAACGGCAACTTGCGCGTGCGTGGCGAAAAACAGATCGGGATCAACCAGGGGGTGGAGTTCATCCGCTTCTCGGGTGTGGTCAATCCACGCACGATCACGGGTCAGAACACCGTCCCTTCCACTGCGGTAGCCGATGCCCGTATCGAGTACGTGGGAGATGGCTATATTAGCGAAGCGCAACACATGGGCTGGCTGCAGCGCTTCTTCCTCAATATATCGCCCTTCTGATGATGACCGGATACCGAGGCGCCCCATGATGCTCTTCACCAAGCTCACATCACTTCTTGGCAGGCGCGAGCAGAGCCTTCCCGGCCGGGGCGGGCAGCGTTGGGTGGCCAGGCTGGCACT
>DXFC01000050.1 GCA_019114645.1 Candidatus Halomonas stercoripullorum | reverse complement strand
AAAGGGGAGTATCCTGAACTACCAGGGAAGGCAAGACAAGCGCGGGATAGCGGCGATAAGCCGAAAAGTGGCTCGCCAGAAGAGGTAAAAAAAGGCGGTGTTATGCCGCCTTCGCATGAGTCATGCTCAGTAGAGCAGGGTGAATAGCCTGCGACGATAGGTCACAGTCAGCGGATGCTCGGCCCCCAGGGTATCGAATACCCGCAGCAAGGTTTTGCGTGCTATGTCGTCGCCGTAGGCACGATCGGTACGCATCAGGTTGAGTAAGCTCTCCAGCCCGGTTTCATAGTCACCGTCGGCCACCTGACGCAGGGCGCGTTTGAATTGCGCCTCGCTGTCGTCACGGTCGGCTAGAGCAGCAAGCTCCTCGTCGCCGGGTGCCTCGTCGCGAAATTCGATGCTCGCCCGCACGCCGCGTGCGGCTGCGGCATCGCGCTCTTCCGGTGGCAAGTTGTCGAGCAGGGCCAGCGCTTCATCGCCTCGCTCTTCCATCACCAGCGCCCGCGCCAGTTCGACCTGATAGGGGTAGTGTTCGGGGTTCTGCTGCATCAGCTGTTCATAAATCGCCCGTGCGGTAGCAGCGTCCCCCTGAGCCAGGGCCTCGGCAGCCTGCTCTTCGGGGCTGGCCGGAGCATCCTCCGGCGCGGGGAAATAGCGTGCCAGCCATTCACGGATCTCTTTCTCCGGCAGCGCGCCCTGGAAATGATCCACCAACCCGCCCTGGCTGATCAGCTTGACGTCAGGCACCGAGCGCACACCCAGTTGCGCGGCGATCTCCTGGTTTTCGTCAATGTTGAGCTTGGCCAGAATAAAGGTACCGCGATACTCCCGGGTCAGCTTCTCCAGGATCGGCATCAACACTTTGCAGGGCTGGCACCAGGGAGCCCAGCAATCCAGCAGCACCGGCACCTGCATGGAGAGTTCCAGCAGCTGCTGAATATTGTTGCTGTCGACATCAATGATCAGCTGCTCATCACCGGGAGGTGCATCGGTGGCTGCCGTGGAAGTGGGTTGGCTCGGCGTCAAAGGGGAGCCACTGCTGGGATCGACGATGGACATGGTCAAGGCCTTGCGCATAAAGGGTGTAGTTGAAGTCAAGATGCGGGCCCTGGCAGCAACTTTCAAGTGGCAGCACCCGGGTCGGCGCGGCAGTCGGCTTGGGGCTGTGGTAGTCTCGACTTCGTTTGGCCGTAAGGGCCGGGCAACCGACATGAGGAACCGTGGGATGGCAACCTACCAATTGAACGCTGATCGCGACCTGATCGAGAATCCTTCGCCGCGCTGTGCCTGCATGCTGGTGCTGGACACCTCTGCGTCGATGTTTGGCGCACCGATTCGCGAGCTCAATGCCGGCGTCCAGGCCTTTATCTCGGCCATTCAGGAAGACGATATGGCGGCCTGCTCCGTCGAGCTCGGCGTGATCACTGCCGGCGGCAAGGTGACCGAGCAACTGCCCTTTACCACCGGCATGAATATTTCCCAGTCGCGCCAGTTCATTGCCTCGGGCTTGACGCCGCTGGGGGAAGCCATGGAGCTGGCGCTGGACCGGCTGGAAGAGCGCACCGAAAGCTACCGCAAAGCGGGTGTGGCCTACTATCAGCCGTGGCTGGTGGTGATCAGTGACGGAGTGCCGACCGACCAGTGGCAGCATGTTTCTGTGCGGGCGCGTACGCTGGCGCAACAACGCAAGCTGGTTGTGATGCCGGTAGGGGTCGAGGAGGCCGACCTTGAGGCACTTAGCGCTTTCTCCACGCGGCCGGCAAAGCGGCTGGATGGCCTCAAGTTCCGCGAGTTTTTTCTGTGGCTGTCGGCCAGCATGAGCCGTGTTTCGGCCTCTTCATCGACAACCGACCAGGTCAAACTGCCACCCACTGACAGTTGGGACAGCATTTAAGCACCTATTGAGTCAGCGTCTGACGAGCGCATGTCTGGAGGAGGTCGAGTGCAAGCACGCTCACTGGTGGTGATGGACGCACAAGGCAAGGAGCGTCGGCTCGGCAAGCGCCTGGAGCGCGGCGGCGAGGGGCAGATTTTCGCCCTGCGCGACCGCCACGATGTGATCGTCAAGTGGTATCACCCCGAACTGCTCGCCAAACGCGGCGAGGAGTTGCACCGCAAGGTCGAGGCGATGCGCACACTGCGCGACAGCCAGATGACCCGTGATGTCTGCTGGCCACTGATTCGCGTCTATGACCAGCAGCGGCGCTGGATCGGTTTCGCCATGTATCGCGCACGGGGAGTGAGAATGAGCTTTCTCGCTCACGCCTTGCTCTACCAGCGTTATTTCCCCGGGCTCGACCGGCGGCGCACCGTCAGCTATCTGATCCGCTTCATCGAGATCGTCCAGCAACTGCATGAGGCCGGCGTCTGCATTGGCGACTACAACCTTAACAACATCTTCTGCGTTCCCACTTCCGATCAGGTCACGCTGATCGACTGCGACAGCTACCAGCTCAGTGTCGACGGCACTTTTTATCCCTGCCCCGTGGGCAGTCCCGACATGACGCCCAAAGAGCACCAGGGCGTTTCATTTCGTCATGTCATGCGCTCGCCCCGCAGCGAAGCCTTCTCGCTGGCTATCGTACTGTTCAAATGCCTGATGCTGGGGCGTCATCCTTACGACATCGTGGGAGGTGACGATCCGGTGCGTAACCTGCGCCGCGGCAACTTCGCTTATGGCCGTGGGGCGCGCCACGTGCCCCAGGGCGTATGGTACGAGTTATGGAGCGAGCTGCCGGAAACCCTGCGCGACATGTTCGTGACCACATTCACGGTGGGTGCCGATGCACCAGGCCAGCGCGTGACGCTTCCGCAGTGGCATGCCGCCCTGTGCGATTACCGCGAGGCACTGGCTGCCGGTCAATACTCCGCGCGCCTGGCCACACCGAAAGGCCCGCGGCGCACCCAAACGGGAGCCCTGCATGCCCGTTGATGCTTCTTCTGCTCGCCATGGCCCCACTCTGGCTGAGGCCAGGCAGTGGAGCGCTCTCGCCGTCGCAACTACCGGTCTGGCGCACCTCGAAGCCACGCCGCCCGTGCCCTGTCAGGATGCCGCAGGCACCAGGACCACTCCGCGCCCCGTACTGGTAGTCGCTGATGGTGCCGGTAGTTCATCAGCCTCGGACATAGGCGCACGCGCCGTGGTGAGTGCCATGCTGCGCTTGATCGAGACGCTGGAACCGCAGCTGGCCTGGCTGCTCGACGGCCCGCAAGAGCACTCCCGGGAAACCCTGAAACAGTTCGCTGAGCTACTGGTAAGCCATGCGCAAGGCACCCTGATCGACCGTGCCGCCGAACTGAGCCGGCCGGTACGCGACCTGCGCTGCACCCTGCTGCTGGCTGTGCTGGGCCGCGAGCGGCTGCTATGGCTCAAGGTGGGCGATGGCGAGCTGGTGCTGGAGCGTGCCATACCAGAACCATCATCAAGCAGTGAGCTGGCAGAAGGCGAAACGCCCACACTGGTACCCCAGCTGGCCACCCTGGGCGAACGCGGCAAGGGAGAATTCGCCAACCAGACACAGTTCGTTGATGAGCGTCTTGAGGTCGGGCAGATCCAGTGCGGCAGTGAAACCACAGAGGCACTCACCGGCATCGCGCTGATGAGCGACGGCGCGGCGGAAAAGCTGGTCTCGTACGACGGTACCCAGGTTTCGGGACAGCTCAGCCACTGGCTCAACGACCTGCGCCAGGAACGACTGCGCCAGCGCGACCTGGTGCGCTGCTTCTACAGCGAAAGCTTTTGTCGCGGCACCAGCGGCGATGACCGGAGTATTGCGCTGGCGTCGTGTAGGCTGGGGGATAAGAGGTAGCCCGTCATTCCCGCCAACCATCCAGTCATTCCCGCGAAGGCGGGAATCTAGAGACACCGGGCCTCGGCGAACTGGCGGGCTAACGAATCATCGGCCCTAGCTCGCCAGCATGCTCCCTGACCACATCCAGCATTGCATTGGCAGCCGCAGAAAGCGGTATGCGGATCGGGGTGATGATGCCTAGCGTACGCGGCACGTGCGGGGTTGTCAGCGGCCGCCAGCCCACGCCTTCTGCCGAAATCTGCTTGAAGCTGAGCGAGGGCAGGGCGGTGACGCCGAGTCCTGCTGCCACCATCCTGCCTGCGGTGCCGATCTGACTGACTTCGCACATCAGGTCCATTTCACTGCCGAGCTCACGGAGTACCCCTTCGATGGCCTGGCGTGTGCTCGACAGGCGGCTTACCGCAATGATGGGGTAGGCGAGCAGTTCTTCCCACCGGACCTCTTCTTTATTCAGCAGTGGATGGCCCAACGGACATACGGCGACGAAATGATCCTCCACCAGTGGCTCGAAATGTGTCGCTTCAGCGCGTGACGGGCGCACCGAAAAACCGATGTCTGCACGACGGTCGCTGACCAGGTCATCGACCTGGTTGGCGAGAGTGTCATGCACGCTAATCGCGATATTGGGGTAGCGCTTGCGGTAGTCGGCCAGCACGGCGGGCAAAAAACCCGCCGCCAGTGTGGGCAGCGCGGCGAGGGTGACCTTGCCGCGCTGCTTGTTGAAGAGCTCCCCCAGGTCTCCCAGTGCCTCTTCCCAATCCCCAATCAGGCGCCTGGCCAGGGGCAGAAAAAAGCGCCCTTCCGGAGTCAGCTGCACGCCCCGCGGCGAGCGGTTGAAAAGTACACCGCCCACGGCCTCTTCCAGTTTGCGTATGGCAATGCTCAGGGCCGGCTGGGACAGATGC
>DXFC01000006.1 GCA_019114645.1 Candidatus Halomonas stercoripullorum | reverse complement strand
CGCAGTTTTGTCCGGCGTCTGCTGGAATTGGGAGAGGCACAACTGGGGCCTCCCCCGGTCGCCTACTGTTTCATGGTCAACGGCTCGATGGCGCGTAACGAACAGAACATCTTCACGGATCAGGATCATGCCCTGGTGCTAGCGGATGCTTTCGATCCGGCCAGTCATGATGCCTATTTCGCCGAGCTGGCGGCTTTCGTCAGCGATGGGCTCGCGGCCTGCGGTTATGCTTACTGCAAGGGCGAGGTCATGGCCACCAATCCCAGGTGGCGCCAGCCCTTGAGAGTGTGGAAACGCTACTTCAATGAGTGGATTGATGAGCCGAACCCCGAGCGGTTGCTGCATAGCTCAATCTTTTTCGATTTGGATAGCGCTTACGGTGAAGAGTCCTACCTGGAGCAATTACAGGATTTGATTGCCAAAAGAGCGGTACGTTCGCCCCGGTTCCTGGCCGCCATGGCGCGTAATGCCCTGAATCGCACGCCACCGCTGGGGATCTTTCGTACTTTCGTGATGGAGAAGGATGGTAAGCATAACAACTCGATCAACCTCAAGCGGCGGGGAACGGCACCGTTGGTGGACCTGATTCGTGTCCATGCCCTGGCCAGCGGTTCCCGCGCGCAGAACAGTTTCGAGCGGCTCGATGATATCGCCGCCACGCAGCTGCTGGCTCCCGGAGTGAGTGACAAGCTGCGCTCGGCCTTTGAGCTGTTGTCCATGGTGCGCATACGCCACCAGGTCATTGATTTACAGCAGGAACGTGAGCCGGATAATAACATTGAGCCTGAAAACGTGTCCGCCAGCGAGCGCCATCATTTGAAGGATGCGTTTCAGGTGCTGAGCCGGGCGCAAAAGTTTCTTAGATATCGTTACCCACCGCTACCGGGTCATTAAGCACGCCATGTTTTTACAGCGTCAGGTCGAGCGCAAACAGCGGCTTGCATGGCCGGTTTATATGCAGCAGCAGGCCGACAAAGTCAGGAATCCACTGCTCGAAGCCTTTTATGCGGCGGGCTGTCCGGCGGCCGACACTCCCATTTGTGAGGTGCCACTGGTGGCGCTGGATTTCGAAACCACCGGGCTGGATGTGCAGCAGCACGCGATCGTCAGCATTGGAGTAGTGCCTTTCACACTGGAGCGTATTTCACTTGCGCAGCGGCGCTATTGGCTGTTGCAGCCCAGCCGTCCGCTCTCACATACCTCTATTGCCATGCACCATATCACTCACTCGGATGTCGAGAGCGCGCCGGATCTGAGCGAGATCCTGCCTGAGCTATTGATGCAACTGGCCGGCAGACTGGCGGTGGTGCATTTTCGCCATATCGAACGGCCGTTTCTTGACCAGGCCGTCAAGCTGCGGCTGGGGGAAGGGGTGCGTTTTCCGGTTATTGATACCATGTCGCTGGAAGCGCGCCTGCACCGTCTTTCGTGGTGGGCTCGTCTGCAGCGTTGGGCGGGACGGCCACCGGTATCGATACGCCTGGGAGATAGCCGGCAACGCTATGGTCTACCGCATTACCAGAGCCACCATGCACTGGTCGATGCCCTGGCCACCGCAGAACTGTTCCAGGCCCAGGTTGCCAGGCACCATGATCCGCAAACCCCGGTTGGCCGGCTATGGAGCTGATGAAGACGCTAACCGGAGCAGGCCGACGCGGTGAGGGGAGTGCTCAGCCATAGCTTGGCGAATGTCTCGCCATCGACGGGGCGGCCGTAGAAGAAACCCTGCACGCTGGAACAACCCAGCTCGCGTAGCGCGGCGGCTTGCTCCTCCACTTCGACACCTTCCGCCACCGTTTGCATGCCCAGGGTCTGGGCCATGGCGATGATGGTAGCCACAATGGTGTGGTCGTGGCTGCTCTTGAGCATGTCCTGAACGAAAGAGATATCGATCTTGAGCGTGTCGGCAGCAAAGCGCTTGAGGTAAGTAAGTGAAGAGTAGCCGGTGCCGAAATCGTCGATGGCCAGGCTTAAGCCTGCCTGTCGCAAGGCGTGGGTGATGCGCACGGTTTGCTCGGGATTGCGCATCAGGCCGCTCTCCGTCAGTTCCAGCCCGAGCTTGCCGGCAGGAGTCCGTGATGCAATGCGCTGAATCTGTTCGGCGAAATGCGGATCATCCATCTGCTGGGCAGAGACATTGACACTCAAGCGGCCGGGGAAGGGTGTCCCTTGCCGCTCCCAGGCGGTAAGTTGCTGACAGGCGGCGCTCAATACCCACTCGCCCAGCGGGCGCATCAACTCCAGCTCCTCCGCCAAGGGAATGAAAATGCCCGGACTGACGTTGCCCAGCAGTTCATCGTGCCAGCGGCACAGGGCTTCCGCTCCGATCAGCTCGCCTGTCTCCAGGCTGAACTGTGGCTGGAAGTCCAGAGTCAGTTTGCCTTCGGCGAGTGCTTCACTAAAACGTAATTGCAAAATTTCATGCTGCTGCAATTCGTCCACCATCGAGGTGGTGAAGAAGCGTGTATGGCTGGTATCGCGCTTGGCATGGTTGAGCGCGATACCGGCATGCTGAAAGAGGGTGCGGGCATTACCGGCGTC
>DXFC01000049.1 GCA_019114645.1 Candidatus Halomonas stercoripullorum | reverse complement strand
ACACCGCTGCTTATCCGAAGCCGGTTGACGTGGAAACCCACCACACACTGCCCGACTTCATCATGAACCGTGGCGGTGTTTCGCTGCGCCCCGGCGACGGTATCATTCACAGCTGGCTCAACCGCATGCTGCTACCTGATACCGTGGGTACCGGTGGTGACTCGCATACCCGTTTCCCGCTGGGCATCTCCTTCCCGGCCGGCTCTGGCTTGGTCGCCTTTGCCGCCGCCACTGGTGTCATGCCGCTGGACATGCCGGAATCGGTACTGGTGCGCTTCAAGGGCAAGCGTCAGCCCGGTGTCACGCTGCGTGACCTGGTCCACGCCATCCCCTACTACGCTATCCAGAAAGGACTGCTGACGGTCGAGAAGTCGGGCAAGAAAAACATCTTCTCCGGTCGCGTACTGGAAATCGAAGGCCTTGAAGACCTCACCGTCGAGCAGGCTTTCGAACTCTCCGACGCCTCCGCCGAGCGTTCTGCTGCCGGCTGTACCATCACGCTGTCGGAAGAGAGCGTAACCGAGTACCTGAAGTCCAACATCACCCTGCTCAAGTGGATGATCGCCAACGGCTACGGTGACGAGCGCACCATCAGTCGTCGCATCCTGGGCATGGAAGAGTGGCTGGCCAACCCGAGCCTGATGCGCGCCGATGCCGATGCCGAGTACGCTGAAATCATCGAGATCGACCTGGCCGACCTCAAGGAGCCGGTGCTGTGCGCTCCGAACGATCCTGACGACGCCCGCCTGCTCTCTGAAGTGGCCGGCGAGAAGATCGACGAAGTATTCATCGGCTCGTGCATGACCAACATCGGTCACTTCCGCGCTGCAGGCAAGCTGCTCGAAAAGCAGCCGGCCGGCAGCCTGAAGACTCGCCTGTGGCTGGCCCCGCCCACCAAGATGGACCAGCACCAACTCACCGAAGAGGGCTATTACGGGATCTACGGTCGTGCGGGTGCACGCATGGAGATGCCGGGCTGCTCCCTGTGCATGGGTAACCAGGCGCGTGTCGCAGCGAAGAGTACCGTGGTTTCCACATCCACACGTAACTTCCCCAACCGTCTGGGCGATGGCGCCAACGTCTACCTTGCTTCTGCTGAACTGGCGGCGGTAGCAGCGGTGGAAGGTCGTCTGCCCAGCGTCGAAGAGTACCAGCGTTACATGGGCGAATTCGACGCCATGGCCGGGGAGATCTATCGTTACATGAACTTCCATGAAATCGAGGAGTACCAGAACGTCGCGTCCAACGTGATTCCGGTGGCTCAGGAAGCTTGATTCACGGCATTCTGTTATCCTCAGGTTCGACTCCGATGCTCGCAACATCGTATGGTTGCCCTTGCGGCGACCGGAGCCGATGAACGAAGCGCCCTCCTCGGAGGGCGCTTTTTTGTTGTATGACGAATCGATACGTCATGCGCTAGCATGGCATCATATTTCCACTTACCTGCCACACCACCAGTTCACGGCAAGGAGCCCACATCATGAGCGCCATCATCACACCTGATATTTGTGACGCTTACCCGGACGTTGAAATTCTCGACCCGATTTTTGTCAACTTTGGCGGTCTTGAAGCTTTTTGCGGGCCGATCCGTACCGTCAAGTGCTTCGAAGACAACTCGCTGGTAAAACAAGCCGTAAATGAGCCCGGTGAAGGCGCTGTGCTAGTGGTTGATGCGGGAGGCTCCCAACGCTGTGCCATGCTCGGCGACATGCTGGCCGAAATGGCGCTCGACAACGGCTGGGCGGGTGTCGTGATGTATGGCTGTGTGCGCGATGTCGATGTGCTGGCTGAAACCGAACTAGGTATCCAGGCACTGGGGGCGCATCCGCGCAGAAGCGAGAAGCGTGGCGAAGGCGTGCGTGATATCCCGGTTACATTTGCCGGCGTCACACTGCGTCCCGGCCAATGGCTGTATGCCGATAATAACGGCATCGTGATTGCCAACGAGCGCCTTTCGCTCGAATCATGAGCCCTGCGTGCAGGCCACCCGCTCGCAGTGGGTGGCCTTGCACTGCCTGCTGATGCCGTCATGCTGACGACCCGTCTGAGTATTACCACCCTTGGCATGGATGCCCTGCGCAGTCTGCGCGAACACCTGCGTCCGCTTATTGCCTACCACCTCTTTTTTACGTTGCTCGCTTCGAGTTTGCTGTTGCCGCTCGGCGCCTGGACATTGACTAGCCTGCTCGGCCACTTCGACCGCCCCGTCATCACCAATGCCGGCCTCCTCGATCTGCTCCTTAGCCCCTCCGGCACTCTCTGGCTGCTCGTCGCGCTGGGGATGTCTTTCTTGCTGCTCTATCTTCAGCAGGCCGGCATGATCCTGGTCGCCGTGGGACGACGCCAGAGCCATATGCGTCTGGCTTTCATTGCGCTGTGGCAATCGTTTCGCAGACTACCCGCCCTGGCCTGCCTGGTAGTGCTGCAAGTGGGCAGCCACCTACTGCTCGCCATACCTGTGGCTCTGCTCCTGGCGGCACTCTACGACTGGATACTGGGTGGGCTCGATCCGTATTTCGTGCTGCGCATGCGGCCTCCGGCATTCTGGCTCATGCTCGCCGCGGGCATACCGGTTGTCATCGCTTGGGCACTTCTGGCCGCCTGGCTCTATGTGGGCTGGATTCTGGCGCTGCCACTGGCCACGCTGGAACCCCTCTCTGCGCGAGCAGCGCTCAAGCGCAGCTGGACACTCACCCGCGGACAACGCGGGCGAATTGCATTACTGGTGATTACGGTGCTGTTGACCATCGTGGCGCTGCCTTTCCTGGTCACGGTGTCCTATGACCAGTTGGTGACACCGCTGCTGTGGTGGCTGCCGGAACGCAACTCCGTGCTGATACCCGCCATGCTGACCTATGTATCCGGCTACGTGCTGCTGACATTGGCCATCACCTTCTTCGGTATCGCCGTGAATGCCCTGCTTTCGGCCTGCCTGTACCTGCGCCTGGTGCACAGTGAGCCACGGCCTCCGTCGCCCCCGGTGCAGGCATATACTGGACGGCTGGCCTGGATGGTGGAGCTTGGGGTACTGCTGTTTGCCGTATTCCAGGCCTGGTGGATCGTCAATAGTTTCGAACTGCAGGACAAGGTCGCTATTATTGCCCATCGTGGCAGTTCGATTGCCGCTCCGGAAAATACCTTGGCCGCCGTAGAGCGCGCTGTCGGCGAAGGTGCCGACTACATTGAAATCGACGTCCGGCTAAGTGCCGATGGCGAAGTGGTCCTTTTCCACGACCGTTCGTTGCGCCGCCTGACTGGTGATAGCCGTAACGTTCAAGATCTCTCGTTGGCCGAACTCAAGACCATTGACGTCGGCAGCTGGTTTGGCGACACCTTTGCCGGTGAAACCATTCCGACACTGGATGAAACGCTCACTCTGGTACGTGGGCGCAGTGGCTTGATGATTGATATGAAACCCGATCCCGGGCAAGAGCAGGCATTGACCCTAGCGGTACTCGACGCGCTGGACAGGGAGTCCGCGGCACGACAGGCCTGCCGCAGCGCCACTCTGGCCTCCGAGCGCTCCCGCTGTGGTAATCCCGCCGTCTATGCAGAGGCCCGGTTGGCGGCCATGTCGGTGAACATCATGGAAACGATCAAGCAGCATAAACCAGAGGCACGCGTCACACTACTGGCACAGTTGATCATGCCAGGCACCCTGGATCGGCGCCGCTTTGACGCCCTGGGGCTACGACATAACCGCATCACCGCCAACGAGATCCGCCTGGCCAACGAGCTGGGCTATGAAGTTCACGCCTGGACAGTCAATGACCGGGCGCGCATGTCCCAACTGATCGACCTCGGCGTTGATGCCATCATTACCGATCGCCCGGCGCGCCTCGCTGAACTCCTCGACGAGCGTCGCGAGCTCAGCGATGGCGCTATTCTGCTGGTGAAGCTGCGTAACTGGCTCAGGAGATGATCCGTTCCTGCTACTCTCCCATCACCACACCTTCACGGCGCGGATCAGCACCGCCAAAGAATCCCTCTTCGGTGCGCTGAATCGCCTGCAACCCGCTTACCAACTCGCGCTCGCTGGCTTCATGCCCCAGCGCATTGAGTGCTTCGATAACTTCCGCTCCAAAGCGCCCCTCTTCCAGAAACGCGGGGCCACCCAGTGTAATCGCATGCGGCAGGTCCAGGGCCTCCTGGGCGTCCAGCCCCCACTCCAGCATGGCGATCAGGGTCTTGGCCGTGTAGTGAATAATGGCCGCACCACCCGGTGAGCCCAGAGTAGCGATCAGTTCATCACTCTCCCGATCGAAAACCAGTGTCGGACTCATGCTGGAACGTGGCCGCTTGCCCGCCTCGACACGGTTAGCGATCGGCGTACCGGCAGCATCCAGGGGCCGGAACGAGAAGTCCGTCAGCTCGTTGTTGAGTAGATAACCACCCGCCAGACCGGTACCGCCATCGGCAAGAATACGTGAGCCAAAGGCAGATTCGATCGTGGTAGTCATGGCCACTGCCGTGCCTTCTTCATCGATGATACTGATATGACTGGTGCCATACTCGGGCTGATCGGGTTGAACTGCCCATGCCGTCTCCATCTTGCCGGGATTCCCCGGCGCCGCCCCATCCGGCCCCATGCTCTGTTCGCCAATCAGCTCAGCGCGTTCTGCCAGATACCCTTCGCCAAGCATGACATTCCAGTCACCGTCGGGTGGGTTAACGAAATCGGGATCGGCAATATATTTGGCCCGATCCGCAAACGCCAGACGTGAAGCTTCCAGGAAACGGTGCAGCCACTCGCTACTGGGCAGTCCCTCTTCCAGTGGCTCATCAAGCGCCGGCAAATGCTCCAACATGCCCAGAATCTGCATGATGGTTATATGCCCCGACGAAGGCGGCGGGAAACCGCATATCCGATAGGCCTGCCAGTCGTTGCACAGCGGATCACGTTCCTTGGCAACGTATGTCGCCAGGTCTTCAAGACTGATCGCACCGGGACGCTCGGCATGATTTTGCACCCGATGCACCAAGTCTTCAGCAATGGCTCCTGTATGCAACGCCTTGCTGCCATGTTCGGCAATTTCACCCAGGATCGCGGCTAGAGCCGGGTTTTTGAGGCGATGCCCTGCAGGAAGCGGTTCGCCCTCCTCGGTATAGTAGAAGCGACTGGCCAAGAGGTCATCGCGTAAACGCTGCTCTTCAGCCAGGCTGGTATGCAGCCGTGGACTAATCTCAAAGCCCTCTTCGGCCAGCGCGATGGCCGGCGCAAACAGCTCCGCCCAGGGCAAGCTGCCGTGCTCCTTGTGCGCCAGTTCAAGCATGCGCACGGTGCCGGGAACGCCGACGGAAAGCCCGCTCGCCACTGCATCCATGAACTCAAGGGGTTCCTC
>DXFC01000048.1 GCA_019114645.1 Candidatus Halomonas stercoripullorum | reverse complement strand
GTGAATGCTCATGTTCTCTCTGTCCCGTCGTCATCTACCGCTCCCAAGGCCGGGAATCTTGACTACTTCAAGGAAAACCGATCACCACGCGTAGCGCAAGCATCAGCAACATCACACCAATAATACGATGAATCCAGTGCGCCCGTGCCTGCAGCCAGGGCAATACACGGGAATGAGTCAACGACACAGCCACCAGCACGTACCAGGCGCCATCGGTAAGCATGGCAGTCAGGACAATCACCACTTTGGCAAACAGCGACATGTCCGAGGTGAGGAACTGGCTGAGCAAAGCCACAAAAAACAGAATCAGTTTAGGGTTGCCCAGCGCCACCAGAATCGCCTCACAGGCTGCCTGCCGCCGTGTGGTTGCTTCGCTGGCCGCCTCCAGCACCGCAGCACCGCCAGACCGTAGCGCCTTGATGCCGAGCCAGGCCAGGTAGGCGGCACCGGCCCAGGTAACCGCCTGGAACAGCAGTGGAAAGCGCGCCATCAGCGCGCCCAGCCCAAGTACCGTGAGCAATGCGTAGAAGCCGACCCCAAGGGAGTGGGCAAGCGCCGCAACGATGCCCGGAACCCGCCCGCCGCCCAACGTATGGCGCAGCACCAGCGCGAGGCTTGGCCCGGGCGAGATAGCCCCTATGACACAAACTGCGAACAGTGACATCCATAGCGAAAGCGGCATCAAGGACTTCTCTGATCTGGCATGGGTATAACGCAGCGATTCGCTCGCGCCGTTATATGAGCGGTGTTTCCATTAGCGGTGGAGCTGGCCTTCCCGCTCTGGCTGCCACAGAACCGCATCAATACGCAGGCGCGCCACCTCGCCATTGGGCAGCGGCCACTCGGCTTCGTCGCCCACACGCAGTCCAATGAGCCCGGCACCGATGGGTGCCATTACCGAAATACCATCCTCGGTATCCGCCAACGCATGGGGATAAACCAGAGTACGTGTCATCTGCCGGTTGCGGGCCAGATCGGTGAACTGCACCTGGCTATTCATGCTGACCACGTCTGGCGGCATATCTTCAGGATTGATCACCTCGCCACGCTCCAGCTCTTCTTCGAGACAGTCGGCCACAAAGTGATCCTTCTCACTCGCCTGGTCAATCAAACGCTGCAGCCGCTCCGCATCCAGGCGGTTAATAATAATTTTGGGACGAGACGACATACGACCTCCTAAGCACCGGCAACCAGATGCTGCCGGCCATGCAACGAAAACAGCCCTTCGCCCGCGAGAGGGGAGAAGGACTGTGACACTTTGTATAATAAGCTCTAACCAGGCCAAATGTCAGGCCATAAAAGAGCCGCTATCCGGCTTTCCGGCGCCACTGCACAAACGCAGCTCAGTCACTTGGACGACGCCCCGCAGTCACCCGTAACACAAGCCCCAACACCGCCAGGGTGATACCGACAAACGCTACCGGGTTCCATGCCTGCCAGCCATACAGTGACAGCACCAGTCCCAGCAAGACCAGTACCCAGGCAAACCGTTTTACTCCCATTGCGTTGGCCCTCACCTACCAGTATAGACTTCAGCATGCGCCGAAAATGAGAGATACATCAAGGAATAGAAACAAAACGACCACCACAAAGTGTGGCCAGGCTGGTGAGCCGGAAGAGGAAGCCCCGGCCGAAGCCGGGGCGTTGCGATGAGACGCAAATAACAGGCGAACGCATAAGCGAGCGCAAACTCTGGCGACTCACAAACCGTAACATACCCCAGCAAATGCCGTGACGGAAGGGCCTGGCAAAAACAGGCACGAAAAAACGTGAAAGGCAGGCAAGGCTTTAAAGGGAGCTGGTACCGGCGGTCGGACTCGAACCGACAAGGGCTTGCACCCGGGGGATTTTGAATCCCCTGCGTCTACCAATTCCGCCACGCCGGCAACGCGCGATGCATTATACGTGGCGACAGGCATAGGTCAATCAGTAAACCTGACGCGGGGCATAATTTTCGGTATCCTTGCCAGCCATCGGCTACCTGACCGGTCAGCCACAAGACCAGCCTTTCTCTACGATGCGAACCTGATCCTGCATGCAGCGCGCCGACTTCCACTATGAGCTCCCTGATGAGCTGATTGCCCGCTACCCCTCCGCACAACGCAGCGATTGCCGTCTACTGTGCGTCAACGCCAACAGTGAGCTGGCCCATCGCCGCTTTACCGACCTGGTGGAGCTGCTTGAGCCCGGTGACCTGCTGGTGTTCAACGATACCCGGGTGATCCCGGCCCGACTGCATGGCCAGAAGGCCAGCGGCGGCAAAGTGGAGATGTTGCTGGAACGCCCGCTGGATGCCCAGCGTGGCCTGGCGCATATCCGCTCCAGCAAATCGCCCAAGCCCGGCACCGAGCTGATTTTCGAAGGGGACGTACGCGCCGTAGTCGAAGGCCGCCAAGAGGCGTTATTCGAGCTGCGCTTTCTCGGTCAAACTCCGCTGATCGAGTTGCTGGAACGTCACGGCCACATGCCGCTGCCGCCCTATATTGATCGCGCCGACGAGCTGGCCGACCGCGAACGCTACCAAACGGTGTATGCCCGCCGCGACGGTGCCGTAGCGGCACCTACCGCCGGCCTGCACTTCGATACACCACTGTTGGAACGGCTGACGGCCAAGGGTGTCGAACACACTTTCGTGACCCTGCATGTGGGCGCCGGCACCTTCCAGCCAGTGCGCGCCGATGACATTCGCGAACACAAGATGCACAGCGAATGGGTCGAAGTAAACCAGACCGCCTGCGACAAGGTGCGCCGTGCTCAAGCGGCAGGCCGGCGGGTAATTGCCGTGGGCACCACCAGCGTACGCTGCCTGGAAACCGCCTGTAACGCGAGTGCCGATGGGCAGATAGCTCCCTACCACGGCGAGACCGATATCTTTATCTACCCCGGCTACGAGTGGCGTTGCGTGGATGCACTGATCACCAACTTTCACCTGCCCGAGTCGACCCTGCTGATGCTGGTCGCTTCCTTCGCCGGTTACGAGACGATCATGGCCGCTTACCGTGAAGCCGTTGCCGAACGCTACGCCTTCTTCAGCTACGGCGATGCCATGTTTCTTGAGAGATTCAAACTTCATGCGTAACGAATGCTTTATGTCCTTCGAGCGGCTGGCCAGCGATGGTCGGGCGCGGCGCGGACGCCTCACTTTTCCCCGCGGCACGGTCGAGACTCCGGCCTTTATGCCGGTGGGCACCTACGGCACGGTCAAGGGCATGACACCCGCCTCCGTGCGGGAGATCGGTGCCGAGATCATCCTCGGTAATACCTTTCACCTGTGGCTACGCCCGGGCACCGAGGTGATTGAGGCTCACGGCGATCTCCATGATTTTGCGCAGTGGCACGGACCGATTCTTACCGACTCCGGTGGCTTCCAGGTTTTCTCGCTGGGCGAGATGCGCAAGATCACCGAGCGGGGCGTGCATTTCCGCTCCCCGGTAGATGGCGCCAAGGTATTCATGGGGCCCGAAGAGTCAATGGCGGTACAGCGTTCATTGGGTTCCGACGTGGTGATGATTTTCGATGAATGCACCCCCTACCCGGCCAGTGAAAAGGAAGCCGAGCTCTCCATGGAGCGCTCGCTGCGCTGGGCCCAGCGCTCCCGTGACGCCCATGGCGACTCGCCTTCAGCACTGTTCGGCATTATTCAGGGCAGCATGTATCCCGAACTGCGCCGCCGCTCCCTTGAAGGACTACTGGAGATCGACTTCGATGGCTTGGCTATCGGCGGCCTCTCGGTGGGCGAGCCCAAGGAGGAAATGCTCGGGGTACTGGACTATCTGCCCCAGTGGATGCCGCAGGAAAAACCCCGCTACCTGATGGGCGTTGGCAAACCTGAGGACCTGGTAGAATGTGTACGTCGCGGTATCGACATGTTCGATTGCGTCATGCCCACGCGCAACGCACGCAATGGCCACTTGTTCACTGCCGAAGGCACCGTCAAGATTCGCAACGCCCAGCATCGCCATGCCACCGGCCCGCTGGAAAGCGATTGTGACTGCTACACTTGCCAGAACTTCTCCCGCGCCTACCTGCACCATCTCGACCGCTGTGGAGAAATGCTCGGCTCGATGCTCAATACCATTCATAATTTGCGGTACTATCAGCGCCTAATGGCCGGTTTGCGTGGTGCCATCGAAGCGGGTACATTGACGAACTTCGTGACAGGCTTCTATGCGCAGCGTGGGCTGCCGGTACCTGACGCACCCGTATAATATTCGGCCGGCTACCGCGCTTTTTGCACCTGCCGGCCGGTAATTGTTTTCTCAATCGCGACCCAACTTACCTTCTCAGGAGACACGCTTCTCATGCTGGATTTCTTCATCTCCCCGGCCATGGCCCAGGACGCCGGTGCAGCAGGCAGCGGTATGGCGCAGATCATCATGCTGGTCGGCTTCGTGGCCATTTTCTATTTCTTGCTGTGGCGTCCCCAGTCGAAGCGGGCCAAGCAGCATCGTGAACTGGTTGCCGGCCTCGCCAAGGGTGACGAAGTGATCATCGGCGGCGGTGTGCTGGGTCGCATTACCAAGGTGAGCGATGACAGCGAGTTCGTGACCATGGAAATTGCCGAAGGCACCCAGATCAACGTGCAAAAGACTGCCGTAGCAGCGGTACTGCCCAAAGGCACCATCAAGTCCATCTGACGTCGATGCTCCTCGCCCTTGCCATGGCTTGCGCCACATCGGGTAACGGCGAGGGCCGCACTGCGCTCTCTAGCCTTTTTTACGCAACCCAGGCAGGGCTCCCATGCTCAACCGTTACCCTTTGTGGAAGTATCTACTGATACTTGTCGTGCTGCTTGTCGGCCTGATCTACTCACTGCCCAATCTCTACCCCGAAGACCCCGCAGTCCAGATCAGCAGCTCCCAGGGCGACTCCGCCCTCAATGAAACACAGCTTGAGCGCGTCCAACAGTCTCTTCGTGATGCCGGCATTGAGATCAAGGCCATTGAGCGCGATGCCACCAGCGTATTGATCCGCCTTGCGGATCCCGACCACCAGCTGTCTGCCCGCGACCTGATAGTCGAGCAACTGGGAAGTGACTTTGTGGTGGCTCTCAACCTGGCGGAATCGACCCCCGCCTGGCTGCAAAGTCTAGCGGCTTCTCCCATGACACTGGGCCTGGACCTGCGCGGGGGTGTGCACTTCCTGCTTGAGGTCGATATGGATGCCGCCGTGACCCAACGCCTTGAGGTCAACGCCAGCGCCATGCGTGAACTGCTGCGCAGTGAACGTATTCGCTACCGCAGCACGGAAATCGAAGACCGCACACTGTCCATCACTTTCGCCAATGAAGAGGATCGCGATACCGCTCGCCGTCTGATCGCCCGCGACTTTCGTGATTTTGATTATGCCAATGATCAGCAGGGCCGGGCTGCGCTGCTGCTGATGACGCTGACCGATCAAGCGGTCAACGAAATTCAGGACTACGCCGTCAACCAGAACCTCACTACGCTACGCAACCGCGTTGATGAACTCGGCGTGGCGGAGCCGCTGGTACAGCGTCAAGGCCCGAACCGCATCGTCGTCGAGCTGCCCGGCGTACAAGACACCGTGGCTGCCAAGCGGGTAGTGGGTGCCACCGCCAACCTCGAGTTTCGCCTTGAGGCTCGTCCGGATACACCGGATGCCGAAACGGAAAACATGCCTTTCCGCAACGACCCCAACCGCACCGCCGACCTGATGCGCGATGTGATCATCACCGGAGACAGTGTCTCCAGTGCCAGCCGCAGCTTCGATGAGAACGGTCGCCCCCAGGTTAATATCAACCTGGACGGTACCGGCGGCACACTGATGAATCGCGCCACCCGCACCAATATCGGCCGCAACATGGCGGTGCTGTTCATTGAACACAAGACCCGCGACCGTACGGTGATGGAAGAAGGCGAAGAAGTTACCATTCGCGAACCCTATACCGAGCGTGGGCTGATCAGCCTGGCGACTATCCAGAGCGCCCTGGGCAACAGTTTCCGTATCACCGGGCTCGACTCCCCCACCGAGGCCGCAGAGCTGGCCCTGTTGCTGCGCTCCGGATCATTGGCGGCACCGATCTACTTCGTGCAGGAGCGTACCATCGGCCCGAGCCTGGGTGCCGAAAATATCGAACGTGGCGTGATGTCAGTGCAGATCGGTCTGCTACTGGTCGTGTTGTTCATGCTGATCCGCTACAAGGTGTTTGGCATTTTTGCCAATGTGGCGCTGGCGCTCAACCTCACGCTGTTGGTAGCCGCCATGTCACTGCTCGGTGCAACGCTGACACTACCGGGTATTGCGGGTATCGTATTGACGCTAGGCATGGCGGTAGACGCCAATGTGCTGATCTTCGAGCGTATCCGCGAGGAGCTACGCGCCGGCATGTCAATTCAGCAGGCGATACACGCCGGCTACGAGCGCGCCTTTACTTCCATTGTCGACGCCAACCTGACCACCCTGCTGGTGGCGATCATCCTGTTTTCGATCGGCACTGGTCCAGTCAAGGGCTTCGCCGTGACCCTGTCGCTGGGGATCATTTCTTCGCTATTCACGGCTCTGATGGTGACCCGCGCCATGGTGAATTTCATCTACGGCGGCAAACCAGTCAAGAAGCTCTGGATCTAAGCCCACCAATTTGAGGCGGTTATGAAAACCCTCATCAATCGACAGTTCGACTTCATGGGCCAGCGCCGGATCGCGCTTTCGATCTCCATTCTGATGGTGCTCGTGTCGATCGCCGCGCTGCTGTTTCAGCAGCTCAACCTGGGGCTGGACTTCACCGGCGGTACCCTGGTCGAGGTACGCTATGCGGTAGCGCCCTCTCTGGATGCGGTGCGCCAAACGCTGGAAGCTGCAGAGTTCCGCGATGTCTCGGTACAAACCTTTGGCACCTCAAGTGAAGTGTTGATCCGCTTGCAACAGGCTTTCGACCCCGAAGTGGGTGAACGCGTGGCCGAGCTGCTGCGCGCCGGCGGGGAGGAGCTTCAGCTGATCCGTGCCGAGTTCGTCGGCGCCCAGGTGGGCGAGCAATTGCGTGACCAAAGCGGTCTCGGGCTGCTGGTCGCTTTCGGCATCGTCGTCGTGTACGTCGCTTTCCGCTTTCAATACAAGTTCGCCATCGGAGCGGTGGTTTCACAGATTCATGACGTGTTGATCGTGGTCGGTGCGTTCGCGTTGTTCCAGCTTGAGTTCGACCTTACCGTGCTTGCCGCCATCCTGGCGGTAATCGGTTACTCGCTCAACGACACCATTGTGGTCTACGACCGCATCCGTGAAAATATCCGCAAATCCCGTTTGAGTGATATGTCGGCCATCTTCAACGAGGCAATCAACCAGACGTTGTCGCGTACCCTGGCAACCTCCATAACGACACTGCTGGTATTGATCGCCCTGCTCTTTTTGGGTGGCGACATGATCCAGGGCTTCGCCATTGCCCTGATTATCGGTGTCGTTGTCGGTACTTTCTCCTCCATTTACGTCGCCTCCGCGCTACTGCTGACCTTGAAGCTTGAGCGTGAAGACCTTATTCCGACAAAGAAGGAAAACACGGAGGGTGAAGAGGAGTTACCGTGACAGGGCTCCTTGCCAGCTAAAGCGATACAAACAGACCCCGAGCATGCTCGGGGT
>DXFC01000047.1 GCA_019114645.1 Candidatus Halomonas stercoripullorum | reverse complement strand
CAGGAACCGGCTCTGGCTCTGGCTCAGGAACCGGCTCTGGCTCAGGTTCAGGTTCCGGCATAACAATCTCGCTCTCTACCGGTGGTGGAGGCTCTGGCTGTGGATTTGCCTCGACCTGAGGTGGCGGTTCCGGCTGAGGTGGCGGCTCGGCACTGGGCTCAGCCACCTCCTCCACCACAGGCTCGGGCGCCTCGACCATACTCATGGTCAGGCCCATCTCAAGCACGTCAAACTCTTCTGCCGGGGGTGTCACCAATAGCGCAAGCAGCCAGAACAGCAGCAGCGCCAGGGCGACTCCACCCAGGGCGGAAAATGGAATACGTGTCACGTCCGGCTCCGACTGGCGGCCACGGCAACCTGCTCCACGCCGGCCTCACGAATGCGGTCCATCACTTCGATCAACAAACCGGTGGTGGAGTCCCGGTCAGCCTGAATCACCACCGCGCCATCGTTGCTGACCAGTGCCGCCACTTCGTCGCCGACGCGGTGCAGATCCACCGCACTACCATCGACCCATACCGCTCCTTCGGGCGTGATCGCCACCATCACCTGAGCATCGGGCCGTGGCGAAGCGGCACTCGACTCCGGGCGCTCGATCTCCACCCCACTCTCCTTGATAAAGCTGGTGGTGACGATAAAGAAGATCAACATGATGAAGACAACATCCAGCATCGGGGTCAGATTGATCTCGCTGGCTTCGCCATCATTAGCGCCAAGGCGGCGTCTACGCATTGGATTCCTCCACAGCGCGGGCCAGGCGGTCGTGCAGCCGCTGCTCCTCGCGCCGAATGATCTGCTCAAGGCGGCTGGTAAATAGCAGTCCCACCACCGCCACCGCCATGCCGGCCAAGGTGGGCAAGGTGGCACGCGCCACGCCGTCGGCCATGGCGCGCGCCTGGCCGGTATCGGTCAGCGCCAGGCTATCGAAAACGGCAATCATGCCAGTCACAGTACCCAGCAGGCCCAGCAGCGGACAGAGTGCCACCAGTAACTTGAGCCAGGGCAGTGGCCGACGCAACTGGCCGATCAGCTCACGTGCCCACACATCACGCAGAGTGAGCGCACTCCAGCCGAAATGATCCCCACGTGCGGCCCAGCGCTCGATCAGCGCCTGCCGTGCGCGGCGGTAAGTGATACGGAAATACCACACCCGCTCCAGGGCCAGGCTGAATAGCAGCATGGCCACCAGAACGATCACCACCAGAACCGAACCGCCCGCTTCAACCAAGTTCTCCAGCGGCTCAAGGAGCCTTGACTCAAGCCCTGGAACCTCAAACCAAAGCGGCATCGCGCTGCTCACTCTTGCTCAGCATGTCTTGCCCACGTGGACGCTGTTCAAGCTGATCGGCCAATGCGGCGCTGGCCTGGCCTTCGACCAGGCCCGCCAGATGCCGGGCGCGCCCAGCCAGCGCCGTATG
The DNA here is from genome assembly GCA_019114645.1 of Candidatus Halomonas stercoripullorum. GTDB lineage: Bacteria > Pseudomonadota > Gammaproteobacteria > Pseudomonadales > Halomonadaceae > Halomonas > Halomonas stercoripullorum. The sequence goes on along the minus strand of DXFC01000047.1, from coordinate 2,235 downwards.
CGCAAACAGCAACGGAACGGCAGTAATCAGCCCCAGCACGGTGGTCACCAGCGCCTGGCTGATACCACCCGCCATCAACTGTGGATCCCCTGTGCCAAACACTGTGATCGCCTGAAAAGTCACGATCATGCCGGTGACGGTACCCAACAGCCCCAGCAACGGCGCCACGGCGGCCAATAGCTTGACCAGCGGCTGACCGCGTTCAAGGCGCGGCAGCTCCGCCAGCACCGCCTCGTCGAGGCGCGCCTCCAGCGCCTCCGGCACCGGGTCATCTTGCAGCGCACGGAAACGCAGCAATACACGGCCCAGCGGGTTATCTTTGCGTAGCGAAGACAGATCACGCAGTTGGCGACGCATCGCCACGCTGACACGCAACAAGTAGGCATATTGCAGCAGGGCGACCAACAAGCCGACAGCCCCCAGCCCGACCACCACATAGCCGACCGCCCCGCCCTGCTGGAAGCGCTCGATCAGATTCGGCTGTTGACCCAGCGCTGAAATCACCTCTCCCCGGGTAGGATCGAGCGCCAGCACAGGCGAAGTACCTGCCTGAAACGCTACCAGGCGTGCTGCAACTTCACGCGGCGTACGCTCAACGACTGATAAAACACCGTCATCCACACCGCGACGCAGCAAGTGTCCCTCAGAGAAGGCGGCAAGATCACCTAAGCGCACCACGGGCTGCGGCGTAATCTTGCCACTGGCGGACGCCACCGGCGCTTCGAAGCTGACCACACGTGCGGTCTCGGCAGTCAGTGCCACCAGCCGGTCGGCAAAATCTTCCAGATGCGTTACTTCAAGCACCCCGGCATCGTCCAGACGCGGTGGCAGCGACTCCTCCTCAAGCGTCAGCCAGCTATTAGCCAGGCCATCGCGCAGCTCTCCGCTGTGGCGGGCTAGTGATGCCAGGATCGCCTCGAACTCTTCGCCCTGCTCCTGCTGGCGGGCTTCAAGTTCGTTCTGCCGCTCGCTTAATGCCTGCGCCTCCTCCTGCAGCTCGGTGTGGCGCGCTTCCGCCTGCTCGTGAGCCACCCGCGCCTCTTCAAGAGCGGTTTCCAGCGCCTCGGGATTCTCCAGCAACTCGATCAAGCGTGCCTCATCACGTGCCTCAGCGGCTTCGCGCTCGGCACGTAGACTAGTCGACAGCTCCGACTGGGCCAGAGCCACAGTGGGCAAGAAGAGCAGCGTAACCGCCAGTTGCACGGCGATCATCGCACCCGCACTTGAAAATCTCATGCGTCACCCTCCCCGGCGCGTTTGAGCGGCTGAGAGACCGGCAGCGTCAGCAGTTCCGGCGCACGGCGGTCGCGGGCAATACGCAAGCCATTGCGCACCTCACTACGCTGAGCCTCGTCAAGCGCTGCCCAGCGACCCTCCTTCGCATCCCAGACGCCGGCGTCGCGACCATCGGGAGTCAAGTAATAAAAGCCGATACGCCCCAGGCGCAGAAAATCCACTTCCCGGCGCTCGGCCCCTTCACCCAGGTAGCCGCGCCAGGCATCGACTTCACGACCGTAGTCAAGCTCGGTACGCCATGCCGTGACGACCCGCTCCCAACGCTCCGCAGGGGTAAGATGAGGGGTTGAATCACGCAAGCTAGCTACCCGCGCCTTACGCTCCTCATGCAGAAAGGGCATATCACTCTCGATCCAGCTGGCCAGCCGCTCGACCAACCGCTCTTGCAGTGCTGGCAGTACCTCACGGGTGTCAGGCAATGCATCCAGTGCCGCTTCGCGGCGAGCCAGCGCCTCGGCCTGCCGCTCAAGTCGCGGAGCAAGTGCGGCATTGTCACGTGCCAGGCGACGCTCATCGCGCTCCAGCTCAAGCAGCTCTTCGAGCATGGCGCGTGACTCGTCATCAACGGCATCCATGTCGATCTGCAACTCGGCCTGGCTGTGCTCCTCCTGTGCCTCTTGCGGCTCTTGCTGCAGCGCAACCTCAGCATGTGCCGTGGAGGCGACACCTAACCAGAAGGCACCTGCCCAGAGGCAGGGGTAGCAAAACGATCTCACTGCTCTAACTCCCGAGGCGGTAACGGCAAACGGTAGCCTTAGATGGCGGGCTGAAATGATGCCACTAATGATAATAGTTATCAATACTAATCTTACCCGTAGTCTGCACCAGCTTCATTACAAGCAACTAACCTGATTCTGAGTAGGATAGTTGCCACCCAAAACCAATGCTAATCAATCTCATTGATATTCCGTTTCCTGCTGCTATCCTTGCTTTCACTGA
>DXFC01000046.1 GCA_019114645.1 Candidatus Halomonas stercoripullorum | reverse complement strand
GATGTTATTGGCTACCAGGCTCTCCGAGGCGGCAAAGAAGCCGAGGTTGTGCTTGACCATGTGCCGCTCGTCGTCGCTCAAACCCTGCGGCGATTTCCACAGGGCGATGTCGGCCTGCATGGAGACTTCGCTAGGCATCCAGTGGTTGTTGCAGGCGGCCAGATACTTCTCCCAGGCCCAGTGGTATTTGAGTGGCAATAACTGGTTGACGTCAGCGCGGGCGTTGATCATGCGCTTGTCATCCACTGAAACACGTGCGGCACCGCGCTCAATGCTACCCAGGCCCGTGCTATCCGCGATAGTGTCAGGTGTTATGGCGGGTGTGATGGCTGTAGAGCCTGGGGTCGGTTCGGTCCAGTTCAGCATGGTGATCTCCTAGTGGTAATTGTCTGGCCTGCTTACTGACAGGCTTCGCATTCGGGATCGTCGATGGCGCAGATGGCGGCGGGTGTGGCCGATACCGCATTGAGCTTGCCGTCGGTGCCTGAGAGCGTCGATTTTTCGACGTGGGTCGCCGAGCGTGAGCGCAGGTAGTAAGTGGTCTTGAGGCCACGTCGCCATGCCAGTCGGTAGATTTCGTCGAGCTTTCTACCCGAGGGGTTGGCGATATAGAGGTTCAGGGACTGCGCCTGATCAATCCACTTCTGGCGGCGAGCCGCGGCTTCAATCAGCCAGGTGGATTCAATCTCGAAGGCAGTGGCGTAGAGCGCCTTGAGATCGTCGGGGATGCGCTCGATCTGCCCGATGCTGCCGTCGTAGTACTTGAGGTCCGAGATCATCAACTCATCCCACAGGCCGCGTGCCTTGAGATCGCGTACTAGGCTGGCATTGACTACGGTGAAGTCGCCCGACATGTTCGATTTGACGAACAGGTTTTGATAAGCGGGTTCGATGGATTGCGACACACCGCAGATATTGGAGATGGTCGCCGTGGGGGCAATCGCCATGGTGTTGGAGTGGCGCATGCCGACGCGCTGCACCCGCTCGCGCAGGCTGTCCCAGTCAAGGGTCGAGGTGTAGTCGAACCCGGCGTCGGGGCGCGCTTTGGCCAGCAGCTTCAGTGAGTCGATTGGCAGGATGCCTTGCGCCCACAGCGAGCCTTCGAAGCTCTCATAGCGGCCGCGCTCGGCGGCCAGCTGGCTGGAGGCGGAGATGGCGTGGTAACTCACGGCTTCCATGCTTTGATCGGCGAAGCGCACTGCCTCCGGCGAGGCGTAGGGGATGCGCAATGTCTGTAGTGCGTCCTGAAAGCCCATGATGCCAAGCCCGATAGGGCGGTGACGAAGGTTCGACTGCCGCGCTTCAGGAATGGTGTAGAAGTTGATATCGATGACGTTATCCAGCATGCGCATGGCGGTTTTCACCGTGCGCTCGAGGCGTGCGTGGTCCAATCCTTCTGCGGTGACATGGGCGGCCAGGTTGACCGATCCCAGGTTGCATACCGCCACTTCGTCACTGGAAGTGTTGAGGGTAATTTCGGTGCACAGGTTCGAGGAGTGGACGACTCCACAGTGGCGCTGTGGCGAACGGATATTGCAGGGGTCCTTGAACGTGATCCAGGGATGGCCAGTCTCGAACAGCATGGTCAGCATGCGGCGCCACAGATCGACTGCCCTCAGCTGCTTGAAGACCTTGATCTCGCCGCGAGCGGCTTTGGCTTCGTAGGCCTCGTAAGCGGTTTTGAAGGCGGGACCATAGAGGTCGTGAAGATCCGGTGTTTCGTCGGGGGAGAACAGCGTCCAGTGGCTGTCAGCTTCGACGCGTTGCATAAACAGATCCGGCACCCAGTTCGCGGTATTCATATCATGGGTGCGGCGGCGGTCGTCGCCGGTGTTCTTGCGCAGGTCGAGAAATTCCTCGATATCGATATGCCAGGTTTCCAGATAGGCACACACCGCGCCCTTGCGTTTACCGCCCTGGTTGACGGCGATGGCGGTGTCGTTGGCGACCTTGAGGAATGGCACCACGCCCTGGCTCTGGCCGTTGGTACCCTTGATGCGCGCGCCGAGGCCACGCACCGGGGTCCAGTCATTGCCGAGTCCGCCGGAGTACTTGGCCAGCAGGGCGTTATCGCGTATCGATTTAAAGATGCCGTCGAGATCGTCCGGCACGCTGGTCAAAAAGCACGAGGAGAGTTGCGGCCGCAGGGTGCCGGCATTGAACAGCGTCGGTGTCGAGGTCATGAAATCAAACGATGACAACAGTCGGTAGAACTCGATGGCGCGAGCTTCGCGGTCGTCTTCTTGTAGGGCCAGGCCCATGGCGACGCGCATGAAGAATGCCTGGGGCAGTTCGAAGCGAGTGCCGCGAGCATGCAGGAAGTAGCGGTCGTACAACGTCTGCAGGCCGAGATAGTCGAACTGTAAATCGCGTTCGGGCAGCAGGGCGGCACTGATGCGTTCAAGATCGAACCGGGCAAGTTCGGGGTCGATGAGCTCCTCGGCGATGCCGGCCTGCAAATAGTCACGAAAGTAATCCGCATAGCGTTCAGCCATTTCGGCTTGGGTCGCTTGCAGTGGGCTCCCGGCAAGAAAACTGAGCGCTTCGCGACGCAGTTTGTCCAGTAGCAGTCTCGCCGTGACCGTGGCGTAGTCAGGTTCGGTCTCGATCAGCGTGCGGGCGGCAAGAATCAGCGCCTGGGCCAGTTCGTCCTCGCTGACGCCGTCATAAAGGTTGCGCCGGGTTTCGTTGAGGATGGCTTCGGCGGATACATCGGGGAAACCGGCGGTGGCTTCGCCGACCACGGCCTCCAGGCGCGCTTCGTCGAGCGCTAGCTTTGAGCCATCGGCGGCGGTCACGCATAGAGGCGATGGAGCGGCGGCGGGTGCTATTGCCTCTGTGGCCCGTTCCTTGGCTCGCGCCTCGCGGTACAGCACGTAGGCGCGGGCGACCTTGTGGTGCTCGTTGCGCATCAGCGCGAGTTCCACTTGATCCTGGATATCTTCGATGTGGAAAGTGCGTCCGCTGGCGGCGCGGCGGGTCAGGTTAGCGACGATTTGTGCGGTGAGTTGTTTGACAATGTCGTGTATACGGCGTGAGTCCGTTGCGCTGCTGCCCTCCACGGCGAGAAAGGCTTTGGTCAGTGCAATGGCGATTTTGGCCGGATCGAATGGCGTCACGCCGCCGCTACGACGAATGACCTGATAGCTGGGTTCGCTATGCTTGGGTTCGCTATGCGCCGGTGCGTTATGCCCCGGTTTGATCGGTGCTGCTACGGTACTGGCAATGGAAGACATCGGCTTGAAACCCCTAGTTTCATGGGGGGCAATGCCGAGCGGGCGCATGACAGTCCGGCGCAAGGCCGGAAAAGGCATCAAGCGACCACCGGGACACCCCGCCCGAGGACGTTTTCATGGTGTCGCGGCAGGTCTCCTGGCTCGCGGGTCAGTGTCGGCATCCTGGCCTTCCCAAAGCCGTGTGGCTTCAGTGGCCTTGCTGCAGTGATGTGTTTCACTGGCAGGGTCGGATGTAGACTCACCGCTCACAGTTGCGGGGGCAGCTCCGGCGTTGCCATTCAGGCGCACCGGATTCCCTCTTAGCTCTCAAACCCGATTGAGAGACCGTGACCACTATATTTAGTGGTTTTATTGGACCATGTGTCAAGGGGTGGTGTTTTTCGAGCCTCTGGCGCGCTTTCCCCTCGTGCCGGTGATTGGACATCTGGACGGACAACGGGTATGCTGCGCTGCGTTCATGTATAAACGTGCAGTCAATTTGCACACCTAGTCACACCCTGACCCTGTGACTGGATCACCGGAATATTCGAATGTGCGTCTGCGTGATGCTATCGACTGTGAGGGAATCCATGTCTGCTACATTGACCCTTCGGGGTACGTTCTGCCCCTCTTTTCCTGGCCCGACCTAACGTTCGCGCTACGCAACCAGGTCAGCTTTTAGGGCTACTCCAGGTCGGCTAACGACCTGCGCATTCCGTGTTGAACTTGCCTGCCGAGCCAGGCTCGATTCGTTGCGCCCGCCGGGTGCTGTTTTCGGACGGAATGACTCTAACGGCCATCGCCGTGCGATGGTCAGACTTGACTCTGCGCCGGGCATGCCCGGCGCACCGGATCACTTGTGAGGAATTCTGTGCACGAACAAGAATTATTTCAATTTTCCACCTGGACGGTGGTGTTGTTATTGGTTCTGTTTTACGGCGGCACCTATCTGATGACGCTGACTATCCGTGAAAAAAATGAAGATGCCGATGCCTATATGGTGGCCAACCAGCGCATCGGTTTCGGCGTTGGCGCAGCCAGCATGACTGCAACCTGGATTTGGGCTGCTTCGTTTTATGCTGCGGCTACCTCGGGCTATACCTATGGAGTTTCAGGCCCACTCCATTACGGCTTGTGGGGGGCGCTGATGATTCTGTTCATTTATCCTTTCGGACGGCGTTTCCGCCAGCTGGCGCCCAATGCCCACACCTTGGGCGAGCTGATTCACGCACGTCATGGCTCTTCCAGCCAATTGATCCTGGCGCTCTCCAATGTGCTGGGCAGTATTATCAGCCTGATGGTCAACTTTACCGCCGCAGGTGCTCTGGTTGCGGTGCTCTCTCCCCTTTCGTTTCAGGCCGGGGTGATGATGGCCGGGTTCGGGGTGCTCGCTTATACCCTGTGGTCGGGCTTCCGCGCCTCGGTATTGACTGACTTTGCCCAGCTTGTGGCGATGATGGCCATCGCCATCGTGATTATTCCTGCGGTATTCTTCTCCATGGGTGGTCCCAGCGCCATGATCGCTGGATTCGACAACCTCACTGTCGAGCAAACCAACCTGTTCTCTCTGGAAGCCGCGCTGCACCAGGGAGCGCCCTTCTTTGTCGCTGTGCTGGCTTATGCCATCGGTAACCAGACGATCTCTCAGCGCCTGTTCGCTGTGGATGAAAGGCATATCAAGCCGACCTTCATTACGGCCACGGTTGGCTACGGTGCCATCGTCATCGGCCTCGGCATGATCGGCTTGATGGCTCTGACCGCTGGAGTCGAGCCGCTGAACGGCAATATGAACAACCTGATTCCGCAGATGGTGTCGGGTTATCTGCCGCCGGTGTTTATCGCGCTGTTCTTTGTTCTGGTTATCGGCTCGCTCTCGTCCACCGCTGATTCGGACCTGTCAGCCCTCTCGGCCATCATGATGGCCGACGTTTACGGCAAGAACCTGGCTAAGGGCAAGGCCGATCCCAGGCGCATGCTGCTGATCGGACGCCTCACCATGATCACTGCGACCGTGGTGGGTATTATCTTTGCCAGCTTTGCTCTCGATATTCTGATGATGCTGGTGTTTGTCGGCGCCCTGTGGGGAGCCATCGTCTTCCCGGTGATTGCCAGCTGTTTCTGGGGTCGTATCACCAACAAGGCGTTTACCACTTCTGTACTGGTGGCCATGGTGCTGTTCTGTATCGCGCGCTTCGAACTGGTGCCGCTGCAGGGGCTGGGTGGCCTGTTTTTCGAGCTGGTGGCCAGTGTGGGTGGTGCTGTCATCATTGGCTTGATGGCGTTTGGTTTCTTTGGCAGACGCGCCGGTGCTGCCGCCGCGGTTCTGACGTTGATAGCGATGCTGATCTTTGCCACCGGCTTCCTGCGTGATTACACCGTGCTATTGGCCTCTTTGACCGCTTATGGAACCAGCACGCTGGTGTGTGTCGCGATGAGCCTGACCAGCCGTGAGGACTTCGACTTCGACACGATCAAGGAAAAGGTCGGTCATTACGATGATGGCTTGGCAGAAGATCTGCTCAGCGCTGAGGGCAAGCACGAGCCTGCTGCACCAGTTTTCGCTACGGTGCGGGAAAACCCTGCACGCTAAAGCGTTCAGCCATATTGATTAGGACAAGAAATAGCCAGGTCAGTGGGCCTGGCTATCAATGGAGATAAGTCATGACTTTTTTATACACCGCTTATGTGTTGATCTGGCCGGCGCTTACGTTGGGTGTGCTGGCAGTTATCTGCCGGGCAGTCTGGCGCGATTACCGTAC
>DXFC01000045.1 GCA_019114645.1 Candidatus Halomonas stercoripullorum | reverse complement strand
GTTACGGTCAGGGAAAGCGCTTGCTGAGCGATACGCTGCTGCGCCTCGTCGAGCTGGGCGTTATTGACCGCATCGTACAGCGTCTGGGTTGCCTGAACCCCCACCGTACCGGCGGTAACGTTATCTTCCATGGCCTGGCGTGCTTGTCCGCCCCCCGAGGCCAGCGAGCCTGCCACGGCCTGTGCAATTTCACGCTGCTCCGGAGGCAAAGAGCTAAAGTCAGGACTCCCTCCTACTCCTCTGGTGTCGCGATTGTAATCACGGCTATGGGAGATCTCACCCGTCAGGCTCACCTGGGGCAACAGGCCTCCACGCACTACATCACGGCTGGCTTCAACCGACTGAAAATTGGCGCGCGCTGCTGCAAGACTCGCATCATTGGCTAGCGCATCCTGGGTGATGGTCCAGAGGTCGGCGGCCTGAACATTGCCGGCCATGGCCAGACCGACGAACACGGCTAGCCCGCGGCGGCGTAAGGGCGTAGTGAGTGGTGGAAGAGGCATCGTCGTGTTCCCTTTTCTTTTACGCCTATGTATTAAAGGCGGCTCGAATGATAAGTGTGCTAATGATAACCCAACAGTTTGCAGAAAAAATGCAGCCGACCCGCAGGTCGGCTGAGCGTATCAGGCTTGGCGCGGCTACTCATTGAAAATATTATCCAGCGAAAGGCCTCTCTTCTCCAGCATACGACGCAGTTTCTTCAGCGCCTCGACCTGAATTTGGCGCACCCGTTCACGGGTCAGGCCGATCTCGTCACCCACCTCTTCCAACGTCGCCGCTTCATGTCCGCGCAGACCGAAACGGCGTACCACGACTTCCATCTGCTTATCGGTCAGCTCCGCTAGCCAGGCATCGACATGCTGCTTGACGTCATCATCAACCAGGGATGACTCAGGCCCCTGCTCATTGTCGTCGGCCAGCGTCTCGATCAGCGGCTTGTCGCTCTCGCCGCCCATGGGGTAATCCACCGAGGAGACTCGCTCATTGAGCCCCATCATCTTCTTTACCGACTCGACCGGTTTGTCGAGATATTCGGCGATCTCTTCCGGTGTGGCTTCATGATCGAGCTTCTGGGTCAGCTCACGTGCAGCGCGCAGGTAGATATTGAGCTCTTTCACCACATGGATCGGCAAACGAATGGTGCGGGTCTGGTTCATCAGGGCCCGCTCAATGGTCTGACGGATCCACCAGGTGGCGTAGGTGGAGAAACGGAAGCCCCGTTCCGGATCGAACTTTTCTACCGCCCGGATCAGGCCGAGATTACCCTCCTCGATCAGATCCAGCAGCGTCAGTCCACGATTGAGATAGCGACGGGCGATCTTGACCACCAGTCGCAGGTTGGATTCAATCATTCTCGCCCGGCCTGCCGGGTCGCCTTTCTGTGCGAGGCGGCCATAGTAGACCTCCTCTTCAGGCGTCAGCAGTGGCGAGAAGCCGATTTCATTGAGATAGATTTGTGTTGCGTCAAGGCTTTGGTGGTAGTGTTTGTCTTCGCGACTCAGCGCTTTCTCAAAAGCGGCAGTGTCACTCTCTTGGCGCTCCGTGTCGCTCCCGAGCTCCTGTTCGGCTTCGGTCACGTCATCGAGATCAACATCCTGAAGGTCCCGTTCAAGTATGCTCATCGCTAGCTACCCCGTGGTTTCGTCCTGAGTGTCGTTTTCTCTGGCACGGCGAATACCATGCAGAGCTTTTTTTATTTTTATTATTGATTTATGACGCCTCCTGGCGCTTTGTGAGCGCCAGACCATGTAGCCCGGCAACGCAGCACAGCAACTATCGCTGCGGCAGGTACTCCAGTGGGTCTTGAGGTTGACCATCCTTGCGCACCTCAAAATGCAGCCTGACGCTTTCGGCATCACTATCGCCCATGGTGGCAATTACCTGTCCGGCCTCGACCACGTCATTTTCAGTGACCTGAATCGCGTCGTTGTGGGCGTAGGCGCTCAGGTATTGGTCGTTGTGCTTGAGCAGGATAAGGTTGCCATAGCCTCTCACCCCGCTACCGGCGTAGACCACAATTCCCGGGCCGGCTGCCTTGACAGGTTGCCCCTTTTGTCCGGCAATATCAATGCCGGCGGTGATGTTACCGCCCTCCCCGAAACGACCGACCAGCTCGCCATCCGCGGGCCACTGCCACGGCACCTCGTCGACCGGCGTATACGTCTGTGTCGCACGCTCGGGCTCTCCCGCCACTTGAGTACCGGCATCCACTTGAGGCTCGGGATCAGGCGCTGGCTGGGGCTCGGGGGCAGGTTCAGGCTCTGGTTGTGTTGCCGGCGTTTCTTGCGGCTCGGAAGCAGGCGGGGATGACTCCGGCGCTGTGGAGGATGTGGCGGCAACCTGGTCGGCGCTCTCCAGTGCCACGTCACTCGGCGCCTGTGTCGCCGTGTCGAGAGGCTGGGCACTCAAGCGCCGATTGCGCTCGATGGCCTGCTCATCCGGCAGCAGCCAGTCATCATCCGACGACTGGAATGCTTGCTGGCCACCCAGCCCGGTAGCCACTGCTACCTGGGAGTCTGTGCCCTGCTCCTGCGCCGCCGCACCTGCCGTGCGCGGACCGTCATTCAGGCGTAGTTCCTGGCCGGGCTGAATGCGGTAGGGGGGGCCAATCCGGTTGAGGCGAGCCAGGTCACGGTAATCCATCTCGTGACGCCAGGCGATGCCGTAGAGCGTATCACCCTGTTCCACTACATAGTGGTTAACCGTCGCCTGCTCGCGACTCGCTGAAAGGTCGCGCACCTGGGGCGTACCGTAATCCTGCGTGGCACAGCCAGCCACTGCAAACGCGATAGCAGAGAGAAGAAACACTTTACGCATGGGGGCCATCCTTCTGTTGTGTACGTGCCTGCTTGCGGGCGCTGCGCCCCACAGCCAACACTATCACCAAACCCGCCAGCATCAACGCCAATACGGGCAACAGCTGTGCTGATTCCGCGGTCAAACGTGTGTAGTCGCCGGGCGTGAGATAGCGGTAGGCCAGCGGAACCATCTGGCCATCCGGCCCCAGGCGATAGCTGGTCAGCTCACGCCAGGGCCACAGCAACGGCAGCGAGCCGAGAATAAAGCCGACGACCAGTTGCAGGGTCGCCGTATAATACTGGCGTAACAACCACGACAGCAGGCGGGAAAAGAAAAACAAGCCGATGATACAACCCATGCCAAACTGCAGCATGAGCACCAAATCAAGCGTTTTGATGCCTTCCATGACACGGCCATACAGGCCCATGGTCAGGAGCAGGAAGGTACCCGACACGCCCGGTAGCAACATCGCGCTGATGGCAATGGCCCCGCCAACGATCAACAGCGCCGCTTCGGCATTCAGAACACTAGAGATGAACGGCATCAGCGCTGGCAGCAGCTTGGCCAGCATCAGGCCTGACAAGAGCGGTAACAGATGCCACCAGCGCCACTCCCGCACATCTCCCATCACCACCAGCACCGATGCAAACACCAAACCGAAAATGAACGCATCAAGCAGCAGCGCGTGTTCGGCCATCAGCCAGGTGACCAGGTGAGCGATACTGAACAGGCTGGTGACGATTCCCAGCCCTAGGGGGATGGCGAAAGCGAGATTGAGATGCCCATACAGTGCCATCCAGCCGCCCTGCCGCCAGGCGGTAAAAGCGCTGGGGCCGAACTGCTTGATGGTGTGGATGAACTCCTCATAGATGCCGGTAACGAAAGCGATAGTGCCGCCGGAAATCCCCGGCACACCATCCGCCGCTCCCATGCCGGCACCCTTGAGGAAAACACTGAGGTGTCGATTCAACGAATCACTCCTTGCAATAACGGCACAAAACGCACTCGCTCGAGCCGCCGTACCTCGTATTGGTTGCCTGTACGCCGCACCCGTGTCAGCCACTGCGCTCCCTGCGCACCGGCCAGCGGCAAAATCATCACCCCGCCCTCGCCAAGCTGCGAGAGCAGCCCTTCCGGCAGCTCGCTGGCACAAGCCGTCAGCAGGATCACATCGAACGGTGCGGCCTCCGGCCAGCCATGGCCGCCATCCGCCAGGCGCAAACGCACATTATGCGCCTGCAGCAAGCGCAAGCGCTCGGCCGCGCGGCCCTGCAAGTCATTGATGCGCTCCAGCGACCAGAGTTCCGCTACCAAGCGAGCAAGAATCAACGTCTGGTAACCGGAGCCGGTACCCACTTCGAGCACACGGCGGGGCCCTTCCTGGATCACCAGTTCGGTCATGCGCGCCACGATCCACGGCTGGG
>DXFC01000044.1 GCA_019114645.1 Candidatus Halomonas stercoripullorum | reverse complement strand
CGGTAACGCGACCCTGTTTGTTGACGGTGACGCCATCGAGTGTGCGTTGCCCCTGGCCCAGGCCATTGCCGCCGCGCAGCTGGATGCCGGCATTCTCGAACACGAAGAGGCCGCCATGCTGCTGGGCGCCCTGCTTGATGGCGGCAGCCTGGCCTGGCTTGATGACGAAGAGGATGCCTAAGCCAATGCAGGGGATTGAAATACACACAGGCAACTGGGCCGAACTCGGAGCCCGGGCCAGCGACATTCGCCGCCGGGTCTTTATCGAAGAACAGCAAGTGTCCCAAGAGGAAGAGTGGGACGGTCGTGACGACGCCTGTCTCCACTTTCTGGCCCAGCGCGGTGATACCGCGCTGGGCACCGCTCGACTGCTGCCCGACGGCCATATCGGCCGCGTAGCCGTACTACAAGAGGCTCGAGGCATGGGTGTCGGGGTTGCACTGATGCAGGCAGCCATTGCCGCGGCACAACGCCAGGGCCACCCTGCCGTCGAGCTCACAGCACAAACTCATGCCCTGGCCTTCTATGAAAGGCTCGGCTTCACTGCGTTTGGTGACATCTTCCTTGATGCCGGCATCCCCCACCGCAGCATGCGGCTGGAGCTCATCTAAGCTTCCCATCAACAATCTTGCGCCTTCCCAGCTCCCTCGGCCCCCCCCTGCTAGAGAGAAAAACGACTACAACAACCAGGCTCAACCAGGCACTTTGTAGTCAAGCTACAACCCCTCCTCACCCTAAGAGGTCATTTCGGCCTCTCGGCTTATCCCGCATAGTGATGTCCATGGCGAGCAACGCAACGAGGCTCACCCAACTTCACCACTGTGGCGTAGAGACATCTTGAACTCTACGACCACGAGACTGAACCAGCCGAGGGAGAAAGGCCCATGTCCTACCGCGACGACATCAAAGCATTGACGCAACTGCGCGAAGCCCAGCAAGGCAAGTGGGCCGACATCAGTCCCGAAAACGCCGCCCGCATGCGTGCCCAGAATCGCTTCAAGACCGGACTGGATATCGCCCGCTACACCGCCAAAATCATGCGCGAAGACATGGCCGCCTATGACGCCGACAGTGCACAGTACACCCAGTCGCTGGGCTGCTGGCACGGCTTCATCGGCCAGCAGAAGATGATCTCCATCAAGAAGCACTTCGGCAGTACCAAGCGTCGCTACCTCTACCTCTCCGGCTGGATGGTTGCCGCCCTGCGCTCGGAATTCGGTCCGCTGCCCGACCAGTCGATGCATGAAAAGACGACCGTCTCGGGTTTGATCGAAGAGCTTTACACCTTCCTGCGTCAAGCCGATGCCTGGGAACTGAACCACCTGTTCCGCGATCTGGAAGAAGCCCAAAAAGCCGGTGATACCGACAAGGCAAAAGAGTTGATCGACAAGATCGACAATCACGAGACCCATGTGGTGCCGATCATTGCCGACATCGACGCCGGCTTCGGCAACGCCGAGGCGACCTATCTGCTGGCCAAGAAGATGATCGAAGCGGGTGCCTGCTGCATCCAGCTCGAAAACCAGGTATCCGACGAGAAGCAATGCGGGCACCAGGATGGCAAGGTCACCGTGCCTCATGAGGACTTCCTCGCCAAGATCAATGCGGTACGTTACGCCTTCCTCGAACTCGGCGTTGACGATGGCGTGATCGTGGCGCGTACCGACTCTCTCGGTGCCGGCCTGACCCAAAAGATTGCCGTGACGAAAGAGCCGGGTGATCTGGGCGACCAGTACAACAGCTTCCTCGACGGTGAGTACATCGACAGTGCCGACCAGATCGATAACGGCGATGTGGTCATCAAGGCTGAAGGCAAACTGAAGAAGGTCAAGCGCCTGGCCTCGGGTCTCTACCAGTTCAAGGAAGGTACCGGCGAAGACCGCGTGGTACTCGACTGTATCACTAGCCTACAGAACGGTGCCGACCTGTTGTGGATCGAAACCGAGAAACCCCACGTTGGCCAGATCGCCAACATGGTCAACCGCATTCGCCAAGTCGTGCCGGATGCCAAGCTGGTCTACAACAACTCGCCCTCGTTCAACTGGACGCTCAACTTCCGTCAGCAAGTGTTCGATGCCTGGCAGCAGGAAGGCAAGGATGTTTCAGCTTACGACCGCGACCAGCTGATGAGCGCCGAATACGACGACACCGAGCTGGGCCGGCTGGCCGACGAGTGGACGCGCAACTTCCAGCGCGATGCAGCCCGCGAGGCCGGCATCTTCCACCACCTGATTACCCTGCCGACCTACCACACCGCGGCACTCTCTACCGACAACCTGGCCAAGGGCTACTTCGGTGATGAAGGCATGCTGGCCTACGTAGCGGGTGTCCAGCGTCGCGAAATTCGCGAGGGTATCGCTACCGTCAAGCACCAGGACATGGCTGGCTCCAACATCGGTGATGACCATAAAGAGTTCTTCCACGGTGACGCAGCCCTCAAGGCTGGTGGCAAGGACAACACCATGAACCAGTTCGGCTGAGCATGGCGTAACGCAAGTAACTGGAACCCTTGGGAGGCTTTTACGCCTCCCTTTTTTTGTTACTTTCATGACAGCTATCCTTGTACTCCCACCCCACATTGAGCCAGGATTCAAGTGAACTTCCTCTTTTTTTGCCCTTTGCTCTACCGATGGGCACTGGTCAAAAGTGGCGTGACTGGATTAAGCTAATTGGCAGAACACTGTTTCCAATGAACCGGCAACAACGACGCCCTACAGGAACTAGGTATCGATTTGCCATGGAGGTCTATATGAAGCGTCTTCTTCTACCCGTACTCGCCATTGGCGTACTGAGTGTGGCAGGCTGTGCCAATACCTCGTCCATGGGATGGGATGTCTACCGTGGCAGCCAGGCGGGCACGAGCCAGACCGTAACATTCGGCACCATCACCGCGCTTCGGCAGGTACAGATTCAGGCCGATAGCCGTGCTGGCGGCCTCATCGGCACCGGTGGCGGCGCCGTGATCGGTGGTCTGCTTGGCAATCAGATAGGCGGTGGCTCAGGCCGCCAACTGGCGACCGCTGCAGGTGTGATAGGCGGTGCCGTTGCAGGTAGTGCCGCTGAGGATTCCGCTAACCGCGTGCGTGCGTGGGAAATGGAGATCCGCCGCGATGATGGCCAGAATGTGGTCATCGTGCAAAAAGCCGACCGCGACTTCCAGACAGGACAGCGTGTACGCATGATCGGTAGTGGCGCCAATATTACCGTCGCTCCCTACTGATAAACCGCACATTTACAGTAGCCAACAGCACACAACCCGCAAAAATTGCGGGTTGTGTGTTTAAGCAGGTCAGTCAGTAACACATACTTACTCAGAAGTTGACGTTGGACATCGCCCAGCTCGTCACTTTCCATGCAATCAATCCGGCAATCACCAGTAAAATCACGGTCAGCAGAATATCGATGGGACGCACCAGCGTGGTGGCACCTAGCGTGGCGAGCGCCAGGCTCCAGACCCAGCGATTCTCATCACCGTTTTTGATCACACGGGGCATCACCTTGTTCAAGCCGGCACTGACCTTCGTTTCCCACAGCTTGATGCTGTAATAGAGGATAAGGGCGAAGGCAATCAGCCAGAGAACGATTTCGGTCATATGGGTCGCTCCAGAAAAAGGGCTCAAGGTTGGCAGTAAAATAGGGATCTCGCTAGGGTAGCTCTGGGGTTGTATATGCGCAACTCGCCAA
>DXFC01000043.1 GCA_019114645.1 Candidatus Halomonas stercoripullorum | reverse complement strand
TACCGAAATATCGCGTAGCAGGGTGGCATAAATCACCATCACGACACTGGGCGGGATGATCGGCCCGATGATCGACGAGCAGGCAGTAACGGCCGCGGCATACTCAGCGTCGTAGCCCTGTCGTTTCATTTCGGGGATCAGGATCTTGCCCAGCGCTACCGTATCGGTGATTGCCGCTCCGGTCAGGCCGGCAAAAAAGACTGACACCGTGATATTGACGTGGGAGAGCGCTCCCCGCACACGTCCAAACATGGCGTTGTTGAAGGCAATGAGCTTCTGAGTCAGGCCCGCCTGATTCATCAGCTCGGCGGTGAAGATGAAATACGGTATCGCGATCAAGAGAAAACCGGAGACCCCCGAAAACATCCGGTCTGCGATGATGCCGAGCATCCGCTCGCCACCCATGGCGAAGCCTCCAGCCAGGCCGGAAAGAGCCATGACCACCGCCACCGGTGCCCCGATCAGCAGCAGCACAACAAATGCAACAATAGCAGGGGTCATGAACGCTCCTCCGCATCCGCCATCTCGATCAGCTCATCGATCGCTGTTTCGTCATTGATAAAATGCTCAAGCAAAGCAAAGCCCTGCACCAGGTGCAGCAAGATGATGGCGCCGCTGAGAGGCACTACAAAAGCCGTAAACTTGCCATGTATCCGGATCTGGTCGGATACCATGTAGACCTGGCGAGTCCCCTGGAAATAATCCCAGCCATACCACAACAGCAGCGCACCAAAGCTGCCAATGGCGAGCAGGCTGAATCCGGCGGCGATGACCGTCATCCAGCGCGGCAGGCTTCTGACCAGCAACGTCATTGCCACGTGCTCGCCATAACGCAGCGAGATGGTCATGGAGAGAAAACCAATCCAGGGCAAAAACAACCGGGCCAGTGAATAGGTCCAGCTAAGCGAGGCACCGGTCGCCAGCTTATAAGCGAAAGCGGTGAAGGAAATACCCAGCATGGCCAGCACGCAGGCCACACAGGTCACGATTGCCAGTTGATTGACGTAGTCGCTCAGCCGGCGCAGAGGCTGCAGAAAGCTCATGGCGTTACCTTGCGGGCAAGCACGCCCGACCGCTCGCGGCCGGGCGCAAAGGGACAAACTGCGCTCATCCAGGACGCTTAGTGTCCGTAGGCAGCCATATCGCTCTCGATGACATCAACGCGAACGCGCTCGACCTCTTCCAGGAAGGCATCGACACGATCTCCATCGAGGCCAAAGTCGTTGACGATCCATTCGCGCCAGGCCGGAGTGGCAATTTCCGCCATGCGCGCACGCTCCTCGGGCGGCATGATGTAGCACTCCTTAAAAGTCTCACAGGACTCTTCCCAGCTTGCGGTGGCAAGCGCCCCCGACATGCCATGGCCGATGGCGATGGCCTCCCGGGCAGAAGTCACAATCGCCTCTTGCTGCTCCTCGGTCAGACTCTGGAACCACTCCTCACTCACCAGCCAGGCCGCACTGTTATAAACGTGCCCGGTCAGGGTGGTGTAGTCGGTCACTTCATGGAAATTGAAAGTGGTGTTGAGTACCGGCGCGTTGAACTGACCATCGGCCAGGCCGGTCTCCAGGGCAGTGATGACTTCGCCCCAGGGCAGCGGTGTTGCAGAAGCCCCCAGCGAACGCATGATCGCCACGTGTCCCGGGTTCTCCTCGGTACGGATATTGAGCCCCTCCAGGTCCTCCACCGTTTCGATCAGGCGCTCATTGTTGGTGAAGGCGACAAAGCCGCCGCCATCATCAAAGGTGCCGAGGTAGCGCATATCGGTTTGCTCGACAGTGCCGGACATAAAGTCGGCGAACCATTCGCTATCGAAGAAGCTCCAGGCCTGACGCCAGTTATCAAACAGGAACGGCGCCGTCATCATCTGGTAATCCGGATAGTAGGAAGACATGGCACCCGTGGTGATAATTGTAGATTGCAGTGTCCTTCCGCCCTGCACCTCACGCGCCGTATCCACTTCGGAGCCAAGCTGGCTATTACCGAAGATGGAAACCGTAATCTCACCGTTGGTCCGCGTCTCCACCAGGTTCTTGAACTGGATCAGTGCGGGATACACCTCGTTATTGCTCATGTCCTCCGGAAGGATAGTAGCGATGGCCATTTCCTGGGATTGTGCCTGACTTGTTGCAGCAACCAGTGGCAGCGCGGCGAGCGCAACCAGACGGGCCAGCGGCTTTAAAATCATGATTCACCTCGTTGTGCATTGTTTTAGTTGTGATCGTGGCAATCAATAGCCTACTCAGTCTAGGTGAAAATTTTCCTGCTCGCCTGCAGGCGTATCAACGCTACGGCAAATCACCAGAAGGCGTCATTGCCAGCGTATAAATAACAAGCGATAGTGCTCCAATCGTTAGCCTGCAAGGAACTTTGTTGCATGGACGCCCTACGCCGTCATTCACTGCTGCTGATTGTGCTCGGTAGCCTGGTCATTTCGCTGGCCATGGGCTTGCGTCACGGTTTCGGCCTGTTCATGGAACCCATGAGCAGCGACCTGGGCTGGGGGCGCGAAGTCTTTGCCTTCGCCCTTGCGCTGCAGAACCTGCTTTGGGGGCTGTCACAACCCTTTGCCGGCGCATTGGCCGACCGCTTTGGAGCGGCCCGTGTGGTAGTCGTCGGCGCCGTGCTTTACACCATCGGCTTGCTGTTCATGGGGTTGTCGGAATCCGCGCTGGGCATGTCGCTGTCGGCGGGTCTGCTGATCGGCCTGGGGCTTTCGGGCTGTACCTTCTCGGTGATTCTCGGTGCTGTAGGCCGTGCAGTGGCGCCCGAGAAGCGCAGCATGGCCATGGGGATCGTCAGCGCGGCGGGATCATTTGGCCAGTTCGCCATGCTGCCCGGTACCCTGAGCCTGTTGGGCTGGCTCGGTTGGTCGGCGGCTCTGTTGGCCATGGGCGCCCTGGCCGCGCTGATGGTACCGCTTGGGGCGATGATCAAGGATCGCCCTTCCGCACGCCAGGTCAGTGACCTCTCCCTGCGCGACGCCCTGGACGAAGCCGCCGGACACCGTGGCTTCTGGCTGCTCTGCCTGGGCTTTTTCGTCTGCGGTTTTCAGGTCGTATTCATCGCCGTACACCTGCCGGGTTATCTTTTTGACCAGGGACTCGCCGTACAGGTCGGCAGCACTACCCTGGCTCTGGTTGGCCTGTTTAATATTTTCGGCACCTATGCCGCCGGCTGGCTGGGCGGCATCTACTCCAAGCCACGCATACTGAGCTG
>DXFC01000042.1 GCA_019114645.1 Candidatus Halomonas stercoripullorum | reverse complement strand
CAGCAGCGTTTTGAATCGGTTCGCTCGGCTCCCAAGTTCAGCGATGATGTACGCAAGCATTTGCTTGAACGCTTGACGGCCGCAGAGGGACTGGAGAACTACCTGGCCTCCAAGTACCCGGGTACCAAACGCTTCGGTTTGGAGGGGGGCGAGTCGTTCATCCCCATGATGGATGAGCTGATTCAGCGTAGTGGTGGCTACGGAGTCAAGGAAGTCGTCATTGGCATGGCGCACCGTGGGCGTCTTAACCTTCTGGTCAACATTCTCGGCAAGAACCCCTCCGAGCTGATCGACGAATTCGACGGCAAGAAGTTGATCGAGCGTGGCTCAGGTGACGTCAAGTACCACCAGGGGTTCAGCTCCAACGTCATGACGCCGGGTGGCGAAGTGCACCTTGCTCTGGCTTTCAACCCTTCCCACCTTGAGATTGTGTCACCGGTAGTCGAGGGGTCAGTAAGAGCGCGTCAGGATCGCCGCGATGACTTCGAAGGCACCAAGGTACTGCCGATTAGCGTGCACGGCGATGCGGCCTTTGCCGGACAGGGCGTGGTCATGGAGACATTCCAGATGTCCCAGACCCGCGCTTACAAGACTGGCGGGACAGTGCACATCGTCATCAATAACCAGGTCGGCTTCACCACTTCGCATCCGCAGGATGCGCGCTCTACCGAATACTGCACCGATATCGCCAAGATGGTTCAGGCACCGATTTTTCACGTCAATGGTGATGACCCGGATGCGGTGCTGCATGCCACTCAAGTCGCGCTGGACTATCGCCAACAGTTCAAGAAAGACGTTGTCATCGACCTGGTCTGCTACCGTCGCCGGGGCCATAACGAGGCCGACGAGCCATCGGGTACCCAGCCGTTGATGTACCGCAAGATCAAGGACCATCCTTCTTCGCGGACGCTCTACGCTCAACGCCTGGTCGAGCAGGGTGTGGTAAGCGAAGCAGAAGCCGAGGCGATGGTCGAGACCTATCGTGAGGACCTGACCGCCGGTAATCATGTCGCCAATGCCTTGGTGCAGGAACCCAATGCCACCCTGTTTGTGGACTGGAAGCCTTACCTGGGGCACGAGTGGAGCGGCCATGCCGAGACGGGTGTCGAGATGAAACGCTTGCAGCGTCTGGCGGCGCGCATGTGTGAAATTCCCGATGGCATTGATGTCCAGCGTCAGGTGGCCAAGATCTATGAAGATCGGCGCAAGATGCAGGCGGGTGGTCTGGCTTTGAACTGGGGCTTTGCCGAAACATTGGCTTACGCCACGCTGCTTGATGAAGGACATCCTGTACGTATTACCGGACAAGACGTCGGGCGTGGCACCTTCTCTCACCGTCATGCGGTGGTGCATAACCAGAAGGACGGCAGCACCTATGTTCCGCTTCAGAACCTTGCCGATGGCCAGCCGCGTTTTACCATTCACGACTCTTTCCTCTCTGAGGAAGCGGTCCTGGCGTTTGAGTACGGCTACGCGACGACGGCTCCGAACGACCTGGTGATCTGGGAAGCGCAATTTGGCGACTTCTTCAACGGTGCACAGGTGGTGGTCGATCAGTTTATCTCTTCTGGTGAAACCAAGTGGGGCCGTCTGTGTGGGCTTACCATGCTGTTGCCTCACGGCTATGAAGGACAGGGGCCCGAGCACTCTTCGGCGCGGCTTGAGCGCTTCCTGCAGCTGTGTGCCGAACACAACATGCAGGTATGTGTACCGACCACCCCCGCACAGATATTCCACCTGCTGCGGCGCCAGGTCGTTCGCCCGTTGCGCAAGCCGCTGGTGGTGATGTCACCCAAGAGTCTGCTGCGCCACAAGGAAGCGATCTCCAGTCTGGAAGAGCTGGCCAATGGTCACTTCCAGATGGTGTTGTCCGATCAGGCCGGACTTGAAGCGAAGAAGGTCAGGCGCGTTATCATGTGCTCCGGCAAGGTTTATTATGATCTCATCGCCTGGCGTACAGAGAACGAACTGGATGACGTAGCCATCGTGCGTGTTGAACAGCTCTACCCCTTCCCCAAGGAGGAGCTGTTTGAGGCTCTCAAGGATTACGCAAACCTTGAGACTCTGGTGTGGTGTCAGGAAGAGCCGCTTAACCAGGGCGCCTGGTACCCAAGCCAGCACCATATGCGGGCTGTGGCCGAAATGCTCAAGCCAGGGCTGGGTGGACAGCTCAAATTTGCCGGCCGTCCGGCATCGGCGGCACCCGCTGCGGGCTACATGTCCGTGCATACCGAACAGCAGCGCCAGCTGGTGGAAGACGCCTTCAATCTGTAAGGCCCATCGCACCAGGACGAGAGAGTACATAAGGGAAACGATATGGCTACCGAGATCAAAGCGCCCACTTTTCCGGAATCTATTGCCGAAGGCAGCGTGGCGGCCTGGCACAAGAGTCCGGGTGACCGCGTCGAGCGTGATGAACTGATTGTCGAGATCGAAACGGACAAAGTGGTATTGGAAGTCGTGGCGCTTGAGGCCGGCACCCTGCAAGAGGTGCTGGTCGAAGAGGGCGATACCGTGCAGTCCGAGCAGGTGCTGGGGCGTATCGGTGCCGGCGAAGCTCAAAGTGGCCAGCCGCAGGCGAGTGAGGGTGGCCAGCCGCAAGCAAGCGACAACAACACTGCTGAAGCTGCCACCGGAGGTGCTGTCGCCACCGGCAAGAACCACCAGGTGAAAGCGCCGACCTTCCCCGAGTCGATCCAGGAAGGCAGTGTGGCGACCTGGCATAAGCAGGTAGGTGAAGCAGTCCAGCGTGACGAGGTGCTGGTCGAGATCGAAACTGACAAGGTTGTGCTGGAAGTGGTGGCGCCCGCCGATGGTGCGCTGACCGAGATCAAGGCGGAAGAAGGCAGCCAGGTCGAATCCGAGGCAGTGCTGGCAATTTTTGCTGAAGGCGTTGCCGCTACCGCGGCTGATAAGGTTCCTGCTGCGTCGGCCGACGATGGCGCGAGTGACGAGAAGGTCGGTGACAAGATCCTGGCGCCGGCAGCGCGCAAACTGGTCGCCGAACATGATCTCGATGTCAGCAAGATCGAAGGCACCGGCAAGGGTGGGCGTGTCCTCAAGGAAGACGTGCAGCGCGCTGTGCAAGCCGGTACAGCGAAGAAAAGTGCCGCCCCCGGTGCTACTAGGCAAGCCGCTGCGGCTCCGGTATCACAGGGAGAGCGTATCGAGAAGCGCGTGCCGATGAGCCGCTTGCGCCAGACCATTGCCAAGCGGCTGGTTCACGCGCAGCAGACCGCTGCCATGCTCACCACCTACAACGAGGTGGATATGGGTGCCGTGATGGATCTGCGTGCACAGTACAAGGAGACCTTCCAGAAGGCGCATGATGTCAAACTCGGCTTCATGGGCTTCTTCGTCAAGGCAGCGGCTGAGGCTCTCAAGCGCTTCCCCGATGTCAACGCCTCCATTGATGGTACTGAGATTGTCTATCACGGCTATCAGGACATCGGTGTGGCAGTTTCCACCGACCGTGGCTTGGTGGTGCCGGTGCTGCGCGATACTGACAGCATGAAAATTGCTGATGTCGAGAAGGGGATTGTCGACTTCGGCAAGCGGGCCCG
Source organism: Candidatus Halomonas stercoripullorum (assembly GCA_019114645.1). Taxonomy (GTDB): domain Bacteria; phylum Pseudomonadota; class Gammaproteobacteria; order Pseudomonadales; family Halomonadaceae; genus Halomonas; species Halomonas stercoripullorum. The sequence continues at coordinate 545 of DXFC01000042.1, read as the reverse complement.
TGACGGCAAGCTCGGTATCGAAGAGATGCAGGGTGGCACCTTCACGATCACCAACGGCGGTATCTTTGGCTCGCTGATGTCGACACCCATCATCAATCCGCCGCAGACCGCCATCCTGGGCATGCACAAGATTCAGCAACGCCCCATGGCCGTCGATGGCAAGGTCGAAATCCGTCCGATGATGTACCTGGCTCTGTCATATGATCACCGCATGATCGATGGCAAGGATGCGGTGCTGTTCCTCGTCACCATCAAGGAGCTGCTCGAGGATCCTGCGCGTCTGTTGCTGGATATTTGAAGACGCCCGATTCAACGGACTCAAACGCGAACCGATCAACAGGAAGAATGATATGGCCGATAAATTTGATGTGATTGTCATCGGCGCGGGCCCTGGTGGCTACGTAGCCGCCATTCGTGCCGCTCAGCAGGGGCTGAAGACCGCCTGCATCGAAAAGTGGGTCAACAAAGAGGGCAAGACCGTCCATGGTGGTACCTGCCTGAACGTGGGCTGCATTCCCTCCAAGGCACTGCTTGAGACGTCACAC
>DXFC01000041.1 GCA_019114645.1 Candidatus Halomonas stercoripullorum | reverse complement strand
TACTGACCGTTACCCGTCTGAAGAAGGCCTACGTAAGTGAAAGTTCACCAGAGGAAGTAAAAGCAGTGAAAAAAATCGAGCGCACAAGGGACAAGATGCATGGTCTGGCGGACTCGTTGGGAAACCTACTGGTTGAGGGGTTCCACTATGTGGCACTTTTCACCATCGGAGTGGTAACGGCCTGGGGCGGGGTAATGGCTTTTGCCGGGATGGTCAGCAAGGGGCATGTCAATATCGATGATATTTTGCTGCTGTTCATCTACCTAGAGCTGGCGGCGATGGTGGGTATCTACTTCAAGACCAACCACATGCCGATTCGCTTCATGATCTATGTGGCGATCACCGCGCTGACTCGTCTATTGATCTCCGATATTTCACACAATCACGAGCCAGGTTGGGGCGTGGTCATGGTTTCGGGGGCGATTCTGCTGCTGGCGTTGGCGATACTGGTGGTGCGCTTCGCCTCGGCGCGGTTCCCTGCGGTAAGCGTCGACTCCCGACAGCCGGTGCGTAACCGTGAAGATGCCAATGCCGAGCGGGATGATTTAGTGGATTGAAACAGTGGTAGTTGCCAGATTTGAAAAGGACAAGACGAGATGACACTGCGTATTCCTCCTCCTTTGGTGGTTCTTGTCGCCGCGCTGCTGATTTGGATCATTGCGCGTTATTTCCCTATGCCGCTACTCGTAACACCGGCGATCAGTATCATCGCTGGTGTGATCGCCGCGTGTGGCATCGCCGTTGTGCTGCTGGGTGTTGCTGCCTTTCGCCAGTCCCAAACGACCCTTGATCCCTTGCACCCCGAGGACGCATCGTCTCTTGTGACCAGAGGTGTGTATCAATACACACGCAATCCCATGTACCTCGGCTTTGCGCTGGTGCTTTTAGCATGGGCCCTCTATCTCTCTGCGTGGCTTGGTCTGCTTATCGTTGGTGTGTACGTCGCGTATATGAACCGCTTCCAAATCAAGCCTGAAGAAAAGGCGCTAGAGTCACGATTTGGCCAGGAATTCCTTCAGTACAAGAAAGCGGTGCGCCGCTGGCTATGAGTCGTAGATGAGCAGGTGGTGAAAGTCCTCAGGCTCTGGCGCTACTACGACTAACATTTGAAGGGTTGGTGGCTTCGGTGGTGCTGGGCGTTACCTCTCCACAGGGGGTCAGCCCCGTGACGCGTCGTGCCGCTCGTGACTGTCGGCGGGGCCTTGCGTTTGGGTGCTGTCATGAGCGGGCTTCGGCATGGCCATTGGCCGCTGGCTCGACACGCCACGCGCTTGGCGGATCTTCAACGGCGTTATGGGGGCGCTCACCGCCGTCTGCGTGATCTTTATTCTGGGGTAGTCTCGGGTAAGGGGAGGAGCGATGAAGACAATAGGGCTGATCGGCGGCATGAGCTGGGAATCGACCCAGACCTACTACCGGCTCATCAACCAGGGAGTGAAGGCACGGCTGGGTGGGCTGCACTCCGCCCGGCTGGTGCTCTACAGCGTAGACTTCGCCGAGATCGAAGCGCTGCAGCGCCACGGTGACTGGGCGGCCACGGCACAGATTCTTGGCGAGGTGGCCCGCTCGCTGGCGGCGGCCGGCGCTGACTTCCTGGTGTTGTGCACCAATACCATGCATAAAGTCGCTCCGCAGCTTGAGCAGGCTGTCGAGATTCCGCTGCTGCACATCGCCGATGCCACCGCCAAGGCATTGCACCGGCAGGGCGTGACCCAGGTGGGGCTGCTGGGCACCCGCTTCACCATGGAGCAGGCCTTCTACCGCGAGCGCCTGGAGGCGCAGGGTATCCGGGTGCTGATTCCCGATACTGACCAGCGTGAGCGGGTGCACGCCGTCATCTACAACGAACTCTGCTGCGGCGAGATCCGCGCAGATTCCAGAGCCGCCTACCTGAAAATTGTCGACTCGCTGGCAGAGCAGGGCGCCCAGGGCGTCATCCTCGGCTGCACGGAGATCGGGCTGCTGATCGAGGCCGAAGATACGGACGTGCCCCTCTTTGACACCACCGCCATTCACGCCGAGCAGGCGGTGGAAGCCGCGCTTGGGTAGTCAGGGGCCGGTCAGAATAACTGAATTTGGCCTAAAACACTTTGCTGCATGGCTCGACGCCATCTATGACAAGACTGTAAGGGAGTTCACGCCGAGGTAACTGAGGAAAAGGCCCGCCTAGCGGTAATCCACATGTACCTGTTCAACGATGAAGTGGCTGTCACCGCGAGCAAGCCACGGGACGACTAACAAGTCATTCGAGCCGACGCCGCTTCGCGACACGGCTCAACTTGGTCGTTAGCAAGCACCACTGATCAATCATGGAGACTCTCATGAAAGGTAAATGTTTGTGTGGTTTTATTGAGGTTGTCTCTGAAAGCGAGACTGACGTTGGGCTCTGCCACTGTTCTACGTGCAGACGTTGGTCTGGCGGCCCAATGTTTGCTGTCCATTGTGGCTCGAACGTAGAGTTAAAAGGAGGAGTACCATCGACTTACCAGTCTTCTGACTGGGCGCAGCGTGGCTTTTGCCCCAAGTGCGGTACGCATCTCTTCTATCATCTGCTTCCCAGCAATGAGTACATCATCCCGGCTGGATTATTCCAAGACGAGCAATTCGAACTGAACAGCGAGATCTTCATTGATCAAAAGCCTGCATTCTACGAATTCAAGAACAAAACAACGAAAATGACAGGGCAAGAAGTCTTTGAACAATTTTCCTCGAAGGGCGGAGGCGCTTGCTAACCAGTCGCACCAGTACGGCGGCCGATGGCCGCCGGACGTTCGCAAGCTCACGCCCCGATTGCGTCTGGCCAAGCGAAAACCAACGAACCTATCCTGGATAGCGCTCTTCTCATAAGGGCAAAAGGGAGAGCTCTGTAGCGAAATTTTCAACGTTAACTTGGAGGTAGTGGATGTCACTTTCCCGCATCGTTCGTTTCCATGAGTTGGGAGGTCCGAAGGTTCTACGTCTGGAACAGGGTCACATATCTGCGCCTGGCCCAGACGAGGCTCGCATCAGGGTTCGTGCCATCGGGCTGAATCGTGCCGATGTCATGTTTCGTCGCGGGCGGTATCTGGAGAAGGCTAGCTTACCTTCCCGGCTGGGGTTCGAAGCATCTGGTGTCGTTGAAGCGCTGGGGCCTGGCACTCACACATTGGCTATCGGTGATGCGGTAGGGGTTGTGCCTGGTGCGTCGTTGGGACTCTATGGCACTTATGCCGATCACTTGGTTATTCCGACCCGGTATCTACTCAAGCAGCCGGAAAGTTTGAGTGATCAGGAAGCAGCGGCGCTTTGGATGTCTTACCTGACGCCATACGGTGCGCTGGTGGAGGTGGCCAATGTGAAGGCTGGGGACTGGGTGATGCTCTCGGCTGCTACCAGCAGCGTGGGCCTGGCAGCGATCCAGATTGTGCGCCAATTGGGGGCGAGGCCCATTGCGACTACCTTGACTAGCGATATGCGCGATGCGCTGCTGGAAGCGGGCGCGGCAGCTGTTATCGCCACCCGCGAAGAACCCCTTGGCCAGCGGTTAATGGAGATCAGCGGTACCGGTATTGATGTGGCATTCGACGCCGTAGGCGGGTCTTTGGTGGCTGAATTGGCCGAAGCCATGGCCATTCGCGGGCGCATTATCATTCACGGCGCCCTGAGCGACGAGCCCACACCTTTCCCGCTAAAGCTCGCGTTGCGCAATAGCTTGACGCTACGTGGTTACGTCTATACTGAAGTCACACGGAACGCCGACAGCCTGGCGCGCGCCCATACGTTCATCACGCGCGGGGTCGCCGAGGGAACCATCAGGCCGCGGATAGACAAGGTTTTCACGCTTGACGAGGTAGTGGAAGCGCACCGCTATCTGGAGTCCGGCCAACAGTTCGGCAAGATCGTGATGACTACGTGATTGTATGGCTTTTCATAATCCTGATCCGAAAATGCGGGACATTGAGCAGCGCAATGCTAGGTTACGCGCGGGACTGTTTGC
>DXFC01000040.1 GCA_019114645.1 Candidatus Halomonas stercoripullorum | reverse complement strand
GTTCCACTTCAGCAGAAACCATGCTTTCGGCGTGAATCAGGCGCGGCAGGCGGCCATCCTCCAGAAAGGCGTCGGCAATACGGTCGCGCAGCAGTTGGGGCATATTATTGACCCAGCGAACCCCCGAATAGACCTGAGGCTGATTCGGTTGTGGTACGACGAGGATGCGTGGGCTGACAAGCAATCCGCTGGCACCCGGCGTTGCCAGGCGCAGGGTAATGTCTGTCGCGGTACCCGATGAAGGCGTGAGGGGCTCGGCCGGCAAGTCGTACAGCGTGACCGGTGTGCGCTCACCCAGCAGGCTGCATCCACCCAGCGCGAGCAGGGTGGCGATAAACAGCGGCGTGACAAGGGGCAGGCGAAACTTCATGGGGCAAACTCCTCGATCTGATCGCGACCCAGCAGGAAGGCGCGGGGGTTCTCTTCCAGGCGACGAAGCACGCGTGTGAGAGTGGAAAGCGTGCCACGCAGCTCCACCGTTGCCGGCCCCAGTCCTTGAATACCACGCAAACCGCTCTCAAGTGCGCCGGTGTTTTCTTCCAGCATGGTTTCCAGCCCTTGTGCGGTACGTGCCAGGCTGGCTGTCACCTGCCGGGCGTCGAGCATCAGGCCTTCGGCATGATCGTGCATGATGCCCTCGGCATGCTGGCTCAGACTGCGCAGCTCGGCGAGCGCAAGAGCGGCTTCGCGGGATATTTCCTCCATTCCGGCGGCCACCCGTGAGGGAGCGTCGCCGAGCCGGGCGAACTGTGCCGTGGTACGTTCCAGATTGCTCAAGATCTGCTCGACGCTGGCCACGTTGTCTTCCGAAAGCAGTTCCTCCATACGGGAAAGCACTGCGTTGACGTTACTGATCAGTTCGCCACTATCGCTAAGCAGGGCGCCAAGAGGCGATTGGTCGGCCAGGATGCGCGGCGGTGGGTCCGTATCGGTAATCAGCAACGGAGCCTCGGGTGATCCACCATGCAACTGGACCGACATGCTACCGGTAATGTTGGCCAGTGCCAGACGCGCACGAGTGTCCTGGCGAATCGGAATGTGGCTAAGTACGCGAATCAGGGCCACGACATTGCGCGGGTCTTCAGGATCGAGGCGCAAGCTGACCACATCACCGACCCGGACACCGCTATATTCTACCGAGTTGCCCTCAGACAACCCGCTGACACCCTGGTGAAACAGCACTTCATACTGCGTATAGCTCTGGTCACGCGTGCTCTGGTTGAGCCACAGTGAAAAGAGCGCTCCGCAAATGACTGCAGCCACGACAAACAAACCGATCCAGACATGATGCGCACGGGTTTCCATCAGCGTAACTCTCCGTTTGTCGAAGCCTTTCCGGCTGCTGCCTTCGCGGTTGTGTCGGCGTGTGCCGCCTGGCTCGCGGCACGCCCCCTGGGGCCATGGAAATAATCCTGTATCCAGGCGTGTGGCGTGTTTTCCACCACGGGCAGTGTATCGGCTACCAGAATGCGTTTCTCGGCAATCACGGCAACCCGATCGCAGCTCGTGTATAGCGTATCGAGATCGTGCGTGACGAGAAAGACGCTGAAGCCCAGGGCGTCACGCAGGGTCATGATCAAGCGGTCGAAAGCGGCAGCGCCGATTGGGTCGAGTCCGGCAGTGGGTTCATCGAGAAAGAGCACCTCGGGATCAAGGGCCAGGGCGCGTGCCAAAGCGGCACGTTTGACCATGCCGCCCGAGAGTTCGGAGGGGTACAGCCGTGCAGCGTGAGAGGGCAGACCGGCGAGGGCGAGCTTGACCCGTGCCAAGCGCTCGGCATCGCTGCGCGACAGGCCGGCATGCTCGATCAGCGGCAGGGCGACATTTTCTTGGAGATTAAGTGATGAAAACAGCGCACCACGCTGGAACAGGACGCCGAAGCGCTGTTCCACCCTGGCGCGCTCGGTGGCACTCAGGCGCTGCAAGTCTTTGCCGAATACCCGAATCGAGCCGTCATTGGGGCGTCTAAGCCCCACGATACTGCGTAACAAGACCGATTTTCCGGTGCCAGAGCCGCCGACCACGCCCAGTATCTCGCCTCGACGAATCGTCAGGTCCAGTCCGTCATGCACCACGTGGCTGCCGAAGCGATTGACCAGGTCACGAATTTCGATAATCGCCTCACTCACCAGCCCATCTCCATGAAAAAGAGTGCGGCCAGGGCATCAAGCAGGATCACCATGAAGATCGACTGCACCACGCTGGAGGTCGTATGTTCACCCACTGATTCGGCGCTAGCGGCTGATTTGAAGCCCTCCAGGCAGCCAATTACTGCAATCAGAAAGGCGAAAACCGGCGCCTTGGCCATGCCGACCAGAAAGTGCTGGAGTGGAATATCGCGCTGTAAAATGGCGCTGAACTGGGCGAAGGGGATATCCAGCGCCATTGCGCTTACCAAGGCCCCTCCCAGCATACCGCTCAACATGCCGATCAGGGTCAGGATGGGGAGACTGACCATCATGGCCAACAGCCGGGGGAGAACCAGCATTTCGATCGGGTCGAGGCCCTGTACTTGCAGCGCATCAAGCTCTTCGTTGGCTTTCATGGAACCGATCTGGGCGGTAAAGGCACTGGCGGTACGTCCGGCAAGCAGTATGGCGGCCAGCAGTACGCCAAACTCACGCAGAAATGAGTAGGCGACCAGATTTACCGTGTAGATGGTGGCCCCAAAATCGCGCAGTACCGTAGCGCCGAGAAAGGCCACTACCGCCCCTACCAAAAAAGTGAGCAGCGCCACAATGGGAATTGCATTGAGCCCTGTTTGCTGGATATGCGCCACCATCGAAGTGAAGCGCCAGCGCAACGGAAAAGGGAGGATGCCGAGCAGCTTGGTCAGTGTCAGGCCAATAAAAGCGACGAGCTGAAGCTGTTGGCGAGCCAGTTGTTCGGTATGCCGGCCGAGCATAGCCAGGGTCGCAACAGGACCTTTGCTTGGCTTGGGAGGTTCATCCACCGGGGTGAGTGCCGCCTCGGCCACGGCTTCCAGCAATGCCTGGCGCTCGCGGGACAGGCTCGGTGCCCAGTGTGAAATGTCGCGCACACCCTCCGGCCCCAGCAACTCGACCAGCAGGGCGGCACCAGCGGTATCCAGCTCGCCCAATTGCTCCAGGTCGAGTGTCTTGTCCTGTTGGCCGCCAGCCATGGCATTGCGCTGGCTGGCTATGGCAGCGTGTTGCCTGGATAGCTCGTCACGCAATCTGGCGTAGTGGGGCAGTGTCCAATCGTCAAGGGCGCGCAGTCGATCAGCATCCAGCTCCAGCCGGCCGGGGCGAGCGGCGGTGTCGGGCATGGCGAGTTTGTCCTTTGCAATACGGATAGCGTCTATCCACTATATCGTCATATACGGTCAGTAGACAGATCGGCTGTCGCCTGTGCCAGTTCACGCCAGGCGGCATAAGTACTGAGGAATACCCGCCCGGTCATGTCGTCAAGAAAGTCGCTGTGTTTGAGTCGATCCATGACCGGGCCTTTGACTTCCGCCAGGTGCAGGGTGACACCGGAGTCCCTGAGCCGGGCATTGATGGCATCCAGACTCTCCAGGGCAGAAGCGTCGATCAGGTTGACTGCCGAGCAGATCAACACGACGTGTTCCAGCTCGGGGCGACTGGCAACCAGGTCATAAACGGTATCTTCCAGATAGCGAGCGTTGGCGAAGTAGAGGCTTTCATCGATGCGCAGTAGTGCCAGATGACTGACGGTTTCCGTGGCATGACGCTCGATGTTGCGGAAGTGCTCGCTGTCGGGAATGCGCCCGACCAGAGCGCTGTGGGGTCGGCTGGTGCGGTACAGAAACAGTCCGATGGAGAGCACCACACCGCTGACGATACCGGCTTCGATACTGTCCACTAGCGTAAGCAGAATGGTGATCGCCATGGCGGAAAAGTCGCTGCGCGAGTAGCGCCAGGTCTGGCGGATCATGCCAATATCGATCAGCGTGAGGCTCGATACCGTGATGGTGGCTGCCAGGGTGGCGATAGGCAAATAGGCCAGCAACGGGGTAAAAAACAGGGTGGCTGTGCCAATACCGATCGCGGCCACAAGTCCGGCCATGGGTGTCTGGGCGCCGGCGTCGTAGTTGATGACGGTACGCGTCAAGCCGCCTGAAACCGGCATGCCTGACGTAATCGCCGCCGCCAGGTTGGCGCCACCCAATCCAATCAGCTCCTGGTTGGGCGAGATGCGCTCGCGGCGTCTGGCAGCCAGCATCTGGCCCATGGAGACCGACTCGACAAACCCCACTATGCTGATCAGCAGAGCGGGTATCAGCAGGGCTTGCCAGAGTGAGAAGTCGAAGCCGGGCAGACCGAGTGGGGGCAACCCCTGGGGGACACTGCCGATGACCGCGACACCCCCACTGGCCAGGTCGAAATGCCAGGTGGCAAGTGTCGTTACGATCACGGCAAACACAGGGCCTGCACGGGTCAACAAGTCAGCCAGTGACTTGGAGCAACCGATGCGCTGCAGCATGGAACGACCGTAGCGGCGCATGAATAGCAGAAATACGAATGTGCCGCTGCCAATGGTCAGTGTCATCAAGTGCAAGGAGGGCAGGCCTTGCGCAAGCTCTGACAGGCGTGGCAGCAGTTCCCGGGAGTTGAGCTCAACGCCGAGCAGGTGGCCTGCCTGACTCGCCACAATCAGCACGCCCGCTGCAGAGAGAAAGCCGCCAATCACGGGGTGGCTAAGAAAGTTGGCAATAAAGCCCATGCGCAACATGCCCATGAGCAGCAACATGATGCCTGACAAGAAAGAGAGTATGAGTGCAGCCTGGAGATACTCGGCGGTACCGGGTGTGGCAATATCGGCCAGGACCGCGCCGGTCATCAGCGCGATGATCGCTACCGGACCCACGGCCAGGGTACGGCTGGTGCCCAGCAGCACATAAACCACTGCCGGTAACAGGCTGGCATAAAGACCGACCACCGCTGGCAGGCCTGCCAGCACGGCGTAAGCCAATGACTGGGGAATTACCATCACGGTAACGATCAAGCCGGCCAGAACATCAGCACTGCCCAAGCGGCGGTTGTAGTGGGGCAGCCAGGTAAGAATTGGTAGATAACGCTTCAACATTCGTCATTCTTGTCGGAGTGGGGCCACCAGACTAAACGATATTGGTGGATGGCGTGAGGGTTGGTTAGCATTGGCGAACGCTTTTGCACCACGAACCTGAACAGGATACGTCATGAAGCCCGAAACTATCGCCTTGCACCACGGTTATACGCCAGACGCCCAGCATGCAGTGGCCGTGCCGATCCACCAGACCACCTCATTCTCGTTCGATAGTGCCCAGCATGCTGCGGACCTGTTCGATCTCAAGGTCGAGGGCAACATCTATTCACGTATCACAAACCCCACCTGCGCCGTGCTGGAACAGCGGATTGCCGCGCTCGAAGGGGGTATTGCAGGGTTGGCGGTTGCTTCAGGCATGGCCGCCATCACCTATACCATCCAGACCATTGCCGAGGCGGGCGATAACATCATCTCGATCAGCGAGCTCTATGGTGGTACCTACAACCTGTTTGCGCATACGTTGCCGCGTCAGGGGATTGAGGTACGCTTCGCTGACAAGGACGATTTCGACGGCATCGAAGCGTTGATCGATGAGCGCACCAAGGCGGTATTCTGCGAAAGTGTCGGCAACCCTTCCGGCAGTGTGGTTGACATGGTCAGGCTGGCGGAAGTCGCGCATCGTCACGGTGTACCGGTTATCGTCGATAATACGGTGCCAACGCCATTTTTGTGGCGCCCGATCGAGCATGGGGCGGATATCGTGATCCACTCCGCCACCAAATACATCGGCGGACACGGCACCACAATCGGTGGCGTCATCGTGGATTCCGGCAAGTTCCCCTGGGCCGAGCATGCGCAGCGCTTCCCGCTGCTCAATGAGCCTGATGTCTCCTATCACGGGGTGAGCTATACCCGGGACGTAGGCGCAGCGGCCTTCATCGCCCGGGCACGGGTGGTACCGCTACGCAACATGGGGGCGGCTCTCTCTGCCCAGGCTGCCTGGAACCTGCTGCAGGGGCTGGAGACCCTGTCGCTACGTATCGAACGGGTGTGCAGTAATACCCGCCAGGTGGCGGAGTTCCTGCAGGGGCACCCGGCAGTGAACTGGGTACAATATGCGGGCCTGGCGGATCACAAGGATCACCAACTCGCCCAGCGCTACATGAATGGCCATGCTTCGGGCATTCTCAGCTTTGGCATCAAGGGTGGACGTGAGGCAGGCGCACGCTTCTACGATGCGTTGAGCATGATCCTGCGCCTGGTCAATATCGGTGATGCCAAGACCTGCTCATCGATACCCGCCTTGACCACCCATCGCCAGCTCAATGACGAAGAGCTGGCCAATGCCGGTGTAACGGCCGACATGGTGCGACTCTCCATCGGGATTGAGCACATCGATGACATCATTGCTGACCTGGAGCAGGCGCTGGCGGTAAGCCAGGGTTGAAAATCAAAAATAAACCGTCCAGTCAAATGATGGGGCGGTTTTTTTGTTTTGTCATCAGCTAGTGGCCTGGGAGGGGCGTGCCCTGCCGTTCCAGGCGGACCAGGAGTAGAGCACAAGACTGGCCCAGATCAGCACAAAGGTCCCTAGCTGAATCACAGACAGCGGTTCCTTGAACACCCACAGTGCAATCAAGAATTGCAAGGTCGGGTTGAGATACATCAGAAATCCAAGAGTGGCGAGGCGCAGCCGCCGCGCCGCACCGGCAAACGCAAGCAAGGGCAGGGCGGTAACGACACCGCTGGCTATCAGCAGTACGGTAGTACGGGAATCGGCCAGAAAATGCGAAAGACCGGCAAGGCTGAGCCAGCCCAGAGCCATCAGCCCCAATGGCAGTAACAGTAGCGTTTCCACCAGCAGTCCCGAGAGCCCGTCGAGAGGCACCTGCTTGCGCAGCAGGCCATAAGTACCAAAGGTCAGTGCCAGGGTCAGGCTGATCCAGGGCAGCTCTCCCAGCAGAACCAGCTGTATCACGATGGCGGTGGCGGCAATGGCGACGGCGATACGCTGTAGTCCGGCCATGGTTTCACGTAGCACCAGCATGCCCAGCGCCACATTGACCAGGGGCGTGAGAAAGTAGCCCAGGCTTGCTTGCAGTACCTGACGAGACTCGACGGCATAAATATAAAGCCCCCAGTTGGCGGCGATGAGCACAGCGCAACCGAGCACAGCGCCCAGGCGCCGGGGCTCACCCAGGGCGCTTCGAACCGGTGCCCAGCGTCTGAATAGCGTTACCAGGCCGACGAGGAACACGCACGACCAGAGGATGCGATGGACCAGAACCTCAAAGGCGGGAACGCCTTCGAAAAGCGCAAAGAAGAGGGGAAAGCAGCCCCACATGGCATAGGCGGTCAAGCCAAACCCAATGCCGCGTATTGTCTCGGAGTCATTTGACTTGCTGGTCATCGATGGGATCCAAAAGTGATGGCTGACGCCACAGTTTGTCTGGGTTAGGCTGATGATGTTGCCCAACATTTTGAGTCAAAGAGAATGAATGATCTACGCACCACCCTGGTTCAGTGCGACTTGCGTTGGGAAGATCCCGATGCCAACTGCAAGCTGCTCGAACAACAGCTGGGTGATCTCGATGGTGGCACTACCGATCTCATCGTGTTGCCCGAGATGTTCTCTACCGGTTTTACCATGAATTCACGCGAAATGGCCGAGCCCATGGCGGAAAGTCCCGCTGTGGCCTGGTTGCTCGACCAGGCGCGCCAACGAAACTGCGTGGTCACGGGTAGCGTGGCGGTTGTTGAGGCCGGCGAGTACCTCAACCGTCTGATCTGGGCGCGACCGGACGGCAGCCTTGTTCATTATGACAAGCGCCACCTGTTTCGCATGTCCGGTGAGCACAAGCGTTATGCCATGGGACACGATCGGGTGATTACCACCCTCAAGGGCTTTCGCATTCTTCTGTCCGTTTGCTATGACCTGCGCTTTCCCGTGTGGCTGCGGCAGAATCCCGGCCCGGAAGAGCATTTCGAGTATGACGCCATCCTGTGCGTCGCCAACTGGCCGGAACCCAGACGCCACCCATGGCGGATACTGCTGCAGGCGCGGGCCATCGAAAATCTGTGTCCGGTGATCGGTGTCAACCGTGTTGGAGAGGATGCCAATGGCATGCGCTATTCGGGTGACTCCATGCTGGTAAACCATAAAGGTGAAGCCTTGATTGACGAGCCGCCAGGAATGGCCTTCACCAAGACTGGCACACTATCGCGGGCCGATCTGGATGCCTTCCGTGAAGCCTTTCCGGCCTGGCGTGACGCTGACCACTTTACACTTTCTGATGGAGTCGGGTTCTGATGCGTCTGGATCGTTTTCTGGCAGAGACCACGGAGTTGACCCGTAGTCTGGCAAAGCGCGCCGTGCAACGGGGTGAGGTCAATGTCAATGGCGTCAGGATCAAGCAGGCCGCCACCCAGGTAGCGCCGACTGACCGTGTTGAGTGGCAAGGGCAACGACTGGAGCTGGTTGGCCTGCGCTACGTGATGTTGCATAAGCCGGTGGATGTCGAGTGCAGTGCGCGTCGCGGGCTCTATCCCCGGGCGGTGGACCTGATCGATCTGCCCAGACCTGAACGGCTGCAGGTCGTAGGACGGCTGGATGTCGATACCACCGGCCTGGTCCTGCTGACGGATGACGGTCAATGGTCACACCGTATCACCTCGCCACGCCGGCGCTGCCCCAAAGTCTACCATGCGACTCTGGCTGACCCGTTGGCGGGGGAGGCGCTAACCCAGGCTGTCGAGCGTTTTGCCGAGGGCATACTGCTGGAAGGGGAAGAGAAGCCGACCTTGCCGGCCAAGCTCGCCATGCAAGATAGCCACACCGCTGAACTGACGATTCATGAAGGACGCTACCATCAGGTCAAGCGCATGTTCGCCGCCCTGGGTAACCGGGTAGTGGCATTGCACAGGCACTCAGTAGGCCCGCTCGAGTTGGGCGGGCTGGAACAAGGCCAATGGCGCGAACTTCGTGATGAGGAGATTATCGCCTTCTAATTTATACCGTTATCTTCCATTATTGGCAAACAATCCCATGCCTTGGCGCTAACGTTCAAAAAGTCATCAAACCAGCAGCTTTAACCAGCGCCTGCGTATACGCGGTGGCGGGTGCAGCCAGCAGGGCCTGGCACTCGCCTTGTTCCACTACCGCGCCGTCTTTCAGTACCATGACGCGGTGCGCCATGGCACGAATCACAGCCAGATCGTGGCTGATGAACAGGTAGCTCAAGCCACGCCGGGCCTGCAGGTCACGCAGCAGCTCGACCAACTGTTTCTGTACGGTACGGTCGAGCGCTGAAGTCGGTTCATCTAGCACTACCAGGTCCGGTTCCAGGATCAGTGCCCGTGCCACGGCAATCCGCTGGCGCTGCCCGCCTGAAAATTCATGAGGATAACGCGCCGCACAATCTGCCGGCAGGCCTACCTCGCGAATAACGGCACTGACCCGATCCTGGACCTGTACTTCGGTGAGCTCCGGATAGTGAAAGCGAAGCCCTTCACTGATGATGTCTGCCACCGGCATACGCGGCGAGAGCGAACCGTAGGGGTCCTGAAATACCATCTGAATACGGCGACGCTGCTGGCGCAAGCGGTTCCCCGTAAGCCGGTCCAGGCGTTCACCCTCAAGCTCGATTTCACCCTGGCTCTCCACCAGGCGCAGCAATGCCAGGGCCAGAGTTGTCTTGCCCGAACCGGACTCACCCACGACCCCCAGCGTTTCACCGCGGCTCAGGTGGAGATCAAGAGGCTCAACAGCCACGAAAGGGGGCGGGCGCTTGCCTAACAGTTGCTTGGGACGTGGAAATGCCACCGTGAGACCCCGTGCAGCAAGCAGCACCCCCGAATCCTGCACGGGGGCAGGCCGACCACTGGGCTCGGCATCGAGAAGGGTACGTGTGTAGTGGCTGCGCGGTGTGGTAAAAACCTCGGCCACCGTGCCGGTTTCCTGCTCCACGCCGTTATAGAGCACGCAAACCCGGTCGGCATGGCGCCGCACCAGATTCAGGTCATGAGTAATAAACAGCATGCCCATGCCATGACGATCACGCAGTTCAGCGAGCAGAGCCAGAATCTCTTGCTGAACGGTGACATCAAGCGCGGTGGTGGGCTCATCGGCAATCAATAGCTGGGGATCGTTGGCAATGGCCATGGCGATCATCACGCGCTGGCGCTGTCCACCAGAAAGCTGGTGGGGCCAGGCATCGAGCAACTCGTCAACCCGCGGTAACCTGACCTGTTCAAGTAGTGTACGCGTGCGCTCCCGGGCGGCCCTTCCTGATAATCCCTGATGCAGGCGCAGTGTTTCGCCAATCTGCTTGGCCACCGTATGCAAAGGATTGAGCGATGTCATTGGCTCCTGAAAAATGAAGCCAACGCGCCCGCCGCGTAGGCCCAGCCAGTCGCGTTTGCGTAACGTGCCCAGCTCAATATCGCCAAACCAGCGCTCGCCGCCTATGTGTGCGTTGCTGGGCAACAGGTTCATCGCACCCAGGGCTGAAACCGATTTTCCCGAACCAGACTCACCCACCAGGGCCAGGGTCTCGCCACGACGGACTTCCAGCGACAACTCATTGACGACCGGCGTGTCACCAAAGCTGATTGACAGCTTGTCGAGCCGCAGCAGAGGAGAAGAAGAGTGTTCAGACATTGGGCTGGGTCCTGGTCAATGGAGTCGCGCTGGGAGCGTGCTGGATATGGCGTGGATCGAATGCATCACGCAGCCCCTCCCCAATGAACACCAGCAGTGACAGCATCAGAGAAAGACTGACGAAAGCGGTGATGCCCAGCCAGGGCGCATGCAGGTTATTCTTGCCCTGCGCCACCAGCTCGCCCAGCGAGGGTGAGCCCGGTGGCAAGCCGAAACCGAGAAAATCCAGCGACGTCAGGGTTGTAATTGCCCCAGTGAACAAAAAGGGGATGAAGGTCAGGGTGGCGACCATGGCATTGGGCAGAACATGGCGCCACATGATCAAGCGGGACGGCAAGCCCATCGCCCTGGCGGCCCGTACGTACTCCAGGTTTCTGGCACGCAGAAACTCCGCCCGTACCACATCGACCAGGCCGAGCCAGGAAAACAGCAGCATGATGCCTAATAACCACCAGAAACCGGGCTGCACAAAGCTCGCCAGTACGATCAACAGGAACAGCACCGGCAGGCCGGACCAGATTTCGGTGACACGCTGCCCGATCAAATCGGTCTTGCCACCAAAATAGCCCTGCACGCCGCCAATCAGCACGCCCATCACCAGCGAGCCACCCGTCAATACCAGGGCAAATATCACCGAGAGCCGAAAGCCGTAGATAACCCGCGCCAATACATCACGTCCCTGGTCATCCGTTCCCAGCCAGTGACGTGAATCAGGGGGCGCCGGCGAAGGGCGAGACATCTGCATGTCCAGGGTCTGGTAAGAGTAGGGAATCAGCGGCCACAGGGCCCAGCCGTTCTCTTCGAGTTGCTGACGAATAAAGGGATCGTGGTAGTCCGTCCAGGTGGGTAGAAAACCGCCGAATTCGGTTTCCGGATAATCCACCAGCAAGGGTACATACCACTCACCGTCATACTTCAACACCAGCGGTTTGTCATTGGCGATCAGTTCGGCTCCCAAGCTAAGCACAAACAGCGCAAGAAACAGCCACAGCGAGACCGTGGCACGCCGGTTGCCGCGGAACACGGCAATACGCCGACGCGTAATGGGCGAGAGTTTAGGCAGAAGGGTCGATATCATCGCTCAGGACTCCCGTGTCTCGAAATCGATGCGGGGATCGACCCAGACATAGGTCAGGTCCGAGATCAGCTTGAGCAGCAGGCCAATCAATGTGTACAGAAATAACGTACCAAAAATCACCGGGTAATCCCGCTGCATCACGGCTTCAAAACCGAGCAGGCCGAGTCCTTCCAGCGAGAAGATCACTTCGATCAGCAGCGAGCCGGTGAAAAAGATGGTGATCAACGCACCCGGCAGCCCGGCAATAATGATCAACATGGCATTACGAAAGACGTGGCCATAAAGGATGCGCTGCTCGCTGGCCCCCTTGGCACGGGCCGTCAGCACATACTGCTTGTGAATCTCGTCAAGAAAGCTGTTTTTGGTCAGCATGGTTAGCGTGGCAAAACTGCCGATGGTCAGGGCAATGACCGGCAGTGTGATATGCCAGAAGTAATCCTTGATCTTCCCCCAGGTGCTCAGCTCGGAAAAATCGGGTGACGTGAGGCCACGCAGGGGGAACAGATCCCAGTAACTGCCGCCAGCAAAAAGCACGATCAACAGAATAGCGAACAGGAAACCGGGGATCGCGTAACCGAGAATCACCAGACCCGAAGTCCAGACGTCGAAACGCGAGCCATGGCGCAACGCCTTGCGAATGCCCAGCGGAATCGAGATCAAGTAGACCAGCAGGGTGGTCCATAGGCCCAGAGATATCGAAACGGGCAGACGCTCTATCATCAATTCGACAACGGGCCGGTCACGAAAGAAACTGTTGCCGAAGTCAAAAGTGGCGTAGTCACGCAGCATGGTGAAAAACCGCTCGTGGGCCGGCTTATCGAAACCGAACTGCTGCTCCAGCTGCTCGATAAAGCGGGGATCAATGCCCCGCGCTCCACGTGACTCATCATGTACGACTACATCGCCACCGCCTGAATCCAGGCGGGTACTGGCCATGGCATCCATGCCCTCGAAGCGGGCCAGCATCTGGTCGATGGGGCCGCCCGGCGCCGCCTGCACAATAATAAAATTCAGCAGCATGATACCGATCAGTGTCGGGACCATCAGCAGTAATCGGCGCAGGATGTAACGGCTCACGATAAGGTCATCCTTAGGCGTTAAAAAAATTAGCGGCGACGCAGGCGGCGATTAATGTCCGCCTCACGTTCGGTATCTACCCACCAGGCGGCAAGGTCAAACCCGTATTCAGGGAAAGGTTGCGGATAACCGAATTTATCCCATACCGCCAGGCGCGTTTCACCCGAATGATAGTGGGGGATGGTGATGAACTGCCAAAGCAGCACACGATCCAGGGCGCGGGTGATCGTGTTGAGCTCTTCGCGACTGCCGGCGGCGATCAGTTGCTCGACCAAGGCGTCCACCGCCGGGTTCGCCAACCCCATCAAGTTACGGCTTTGCGGTACCTCGGCAAAGGGACTCGTCCAGAATTCCCGCTGTTCATTACCAGGGTTGTTGGATTGAGGAAACTGCCCTGTAATTATCTCGAAGTCGAAGCTACGCAGCCGGTTCAGGTACTGGTTGATATCGACGATACGCAGCTGTCCCTGAATACCCAAGCGCGACATGTTGCGCAGCATCGGCTGTACCACACGCTCCAGTCCGCTATCAAAAAGCATCACCTCGACGGAAAGCGGGCGGCCAGTTTCTTCATGTACCAGGGTACCGTCACGCACCTCGTAGCCCGCCTCGAGCAGCAGGTCATAGGCCAGCCGCAACCGCTCACGGGAATCGGTAGGATGATCGATGGGCACGGGGCGGTCAAAAACCTGTGGAGGCAACGCATCACGATAGGGCTCAAGCAGGGCCAGTTCGCTTTCGCTGGGCAAACCCTGGGCCGCCATCTCCGAATTCTGGAAAAAGCTTTCCGTGCGTCGATAGGCATCGTAGAACAAATTGGCGTTCAGCCACGGAAAGTCGAAGGTCAGGTTTAGCGCCTCGCGCACCCGGGGGTCCTGGAACTTCTCCTCGCGTAAATTAAAGACAAAGGCCTGCATCCGCGCGGGATGACCATCAGGTACCGTGATGCGCTTGACCAAGCCATCACGATAGGCCGGAAAGTCATAACCAATGGCCCAGGTGGCCGCTCGGGCATCGATGCGGTAGTCCATCACCCCGGCCTTGAACGCCTCCCAGGCGATATC
>DXFC01000039.1 GCA_019114645.1 Candidatus Halomonas stercoripullorum | reverse complement strand
CCGTGAGTAGCCAGCTTGACTCCTTGATTCGCATGGTGAATCAGATTGCCGCCAATAATACCCATCGTGGTGATACCGCTGCCGAGTATGTGCATATTCATCTGAAGAAGTTCTGGGCGCGCAGCATGAAGCGCCAGATCATCACGTATTTGCAGCAGGATGGCAGTGAACTGTTGCCGCTGGCCCGGCAGGCGGTTGAGTTGCTGGCGCAAGAGCAGCCGGTACCTGCCGAGTAATCCAGTAAGGCCGAGCGTTACCAGTAGCGCGGGTAGCGCCGATGACGGGCCAGATTGTTGACCAGAATCGCTACCACCAGCATTATCGCGCAGCCAATGCCAATGGGCAGCAGCGGGTACCACCAGCCCAGGTCTGTCACAGCAGAGCCGCCAATGACAGCGATCAGAGCCGCCGCAGCGCCGGGTGGATGAACCGTATGGGTGAGCTGCATGGCCAGGATCGAGAGCGATACGGCAAGGGTGACGGCAAGCGCTGTACTGCCCAGTAGTTTGAAGCAGGCGACGCCGACCAGGGCGGAAAGAATACTGCCCAGCAGTACATTGCGTGGTTGCGCAAAGGGGCTCTCCGGTGCGGCATAGAGCAGTACCGAAGTCGCGCCGAACGAGGCGACGATAAGCAGTTGATGAGATAACCAGTGGGCGCTGAGCCAGCAGATGGCTCCCATGCCGCTAAATGCACCAATCCAGGACCAGAGGGCATCCTGCCAGTCCGGGCTGTCCACGCGAGTCCACTCGCCCCTCATCTTGTCGAAATAGGTCTTCATTGCCATTAGCTTGTAAAGTTGACAGGCAAGTCTCTCAAAGCGTACCGCGAAAAGGAAGGCAGTTTTTCTTATAAGATCATGCACCTACACGCTTCAGTCAGCCATGAACTCGTTGGGGAGCCAATGGGTTGCCTGCCTGCTGGCGTAATAGCTGGCTGGTTTGCCTCTTTCACCGGGGCGAGGCTATGTTATATTCCCCTGCGTAGCGCCAAGCTGCTTGTCGGCCCCTTTGGCGCAGACAACATAATGAGCCGACAAGAATCAACGACGCATAAGCAGGGGCTGCATGCACAGGGCTTTTTATCGGGTCGCCGTTTTAGCGGTAGGCCTCTTTATGTTTGGGCCGGCACAGGCCAATATCCCCGATTCCTCCTATCATGATGATTTGCTGAATGACCCACCGATGCTATGGCAGGCACTGGACGCAATCGCCATGCCCGAAGGCCTGACGGCGGACGAAATCTGGCTGAGCATCGACCTGCGCCAGCGTAGTGTGCGGCTGTTGCGTGGTGAGTATGAGCTCAAGCGAATCGAGCATTTGGCCTTCGGTGCTGGCGGATTCTCGCCATTACGGACCAAAGGGAGTGCCATGACCCCACTGGGTGAGTTTCGTGTTGACCGTATCAATCGCGGTTCACGCTTTGGGCTCTTCTTTGGTTTTGACTACCCCAACGCCCAGGTGGCCGAAGAGGCCCTGCAGTCCGGCAAGATCAGTCTACAAGAGTATTGGTATATTGAAGAGTATCGCCAACGCCATGGCCGGGCGCCGCATACCACCTCACTGGGTGGGCTGATCGGGATTCATGGACTGGGCCAGGGGGATCCCGACGTACACCGCCGTTTTGACTGGACCGAAGGCTGCGTGGCAGTGAGCAACGAGGAGATCCGCGCGCTGGACCCTTGGTTGCGGATTGGTACACGGGTGGTCATTACCGGCTAGGGTAGCCAGTGCAGAAATATGGCGGAAGAGCGTGGGAGTCGAACCCACCAGGGACCGCTGGCAGCCCCTACCAGATTTGAAGTCTGGCCGCCCCACCGGGGGTCGATCCTCTTCCGTGAACGTTTTCCCTGAACATTAGTGCCACATATCGGCGTTACGTATCACGCGCTCGTCTCTGATACGGCGCGTGAAGCCTACCCTATCAAAAAATTCAAGAATATGAATGGCTAATTTACGTCCTGTGCCCAGCCGATTGCGAAAAGCGGCTGCCTGTATCCGCCCGTGTTCGGAGGCCAGAGCTTGCACAATATCGGCCATTTCGACCACTGTCGCGGCCGGATAGAAATGGTCGCGGCGTACCTGATAGAGCCTTCCCAGCCGAGCGCAGGCATGCAGGACATCGCGTATGCGCTCTTCCTCACGTGTCTCTGTCACCAGGTCTCGGACTCGTGGCGGTTCGAAGGCCGCTGCCTCAAGCAGGGGTGCCAGCTGCTGCCACAGCGCTTCATCGGCTTCGCTTAGCGTGGGTTGATGGCCGGGGAGGGCAACAAAGGGGCCGTGGGCTCTCAGGGTATTGGCAGCTAACAGGCGCTCAATCAGTAGCCGGGCGATGCCCTCGGGCAGTTCCGGCACGGCCTGGCGCGTCAGCCGGCCGCGTTCCGTGCCGAGCATGGAGGGTTCGTGAGTGTGATTATGCGCGAGCTTATCGAGTAGCTGCGAAAGCAGCAGTTCCAGTGCCTCACGCGAGAAGGCCCGGGTTTCGTTTTGTACCGTCAGTGTATCGCCGCCCAGGGCTGCCACTTGTGCCACCAACGCTGCCATTTCCACGTTCGCGGTGTAGGCCAGGACAGACAAGTCGATACCATTAGGGCTCACGCGCAAACCTTGTTGCAGGGCCGGGGTCAGGTCGAGCGGTGTGGTAGTGGTGCACTCGGCCAGTGCCGCAAGCCAGGCGAGCCGTTCCGGGCGGCGCTGGCCACGGCGCGGTGGATTGCCGTCCAGTATGCTGCCGCCACCCAGCGTGATGCCGGCACTGGGGTCGCGAATGATGCAGCGGTCGCCCAAGCAGGCGTGGGCGGGCGTATCCAGGACCAGCTGGCCCAGCATGCTGCCACCGGCAGCGAGCTGCTGACCTTCCAGCAGTGCGATGCGCCCGTTGTAGCGGTTCACGCCCAGGTGGATCTGTACCGGGGTCCAGTGCTTGAGCGCGGGCACATCTTCAAGCAGCTCGAGCTGGATATCAAAGCGTTGCCGTCGCGGGGTTGCCAGCGCTGTGGCGACCACCCAATCGCCTCGCTGGAGACGCTCGCGACTGAGTTCGTTGCCGGTCAGATTGAGGGCTATGCGATCCCCCTGGCTTGCCACCTCACTCTCGCGGTGTTGACGGCGCAGGCCGCGAACCCGTGCGGTAATACCGGCAGGCTCCAGCCGCAGCGTATCGCCCCGGGCAACACGCCCGGCCAGGGCGGTGCCGGTCACTACGATCCCCGCGCCGCTCTTGGTAAAGACGCGATCAACTGCCAGGCGGAAATGACCTTGGCTGGCAGTGTGCTGCTGCTGTTCCGCCAGCGTCCAGAGTCGCTCGCGTAGCGCTTCCACGCCTTCGCCCGTATGACTCGACACTTCCAGAATGGGCGTATCCACCAAGGGGGTGCCGGCCAGCAGTGCCGTAATCGATTCACGAACCTGCTGTCTGCGTTCGGTATCGGCTTGGTCGATCTTGGTCATCGCAACCAGGCCCCGGGTAATGCCGAGCAGGGTAAGAATCTGGAGGTGTTCGCGGGTTTGCGGCATGACGCCATCGTCGGCAGCCACAACCAGCAGTACGGTATCGACACCGGCACTGCCTGCTACCATATGGTGCAGGAAGCGTACGTGCCCCGGGACATCAATGAAGCCGAGTTCATGACCCTCGGGCATTTCGGGATAGGCGAAGCCGGGCTCGATGGTCAGCCCGCGTGCTTTTTCCTCTTTCAACCGGTCGGTATCGACACCGGTGAGACGCTGGATGAGGCTGGTCTTGCCATGGTCGACGTGGCCGGCGGTACCGACGATCAAGGTGTGTCTCCGTTATTCTGACTGTGGTGCATTGGGCTGTTGAGTGGCAGTACGGTACAGGTTGGGAAGCTGGGCCAGCTGGCCGAGAAACAGAGCTTCTTCATCTGGCGTGGCCAGACAGCGCAGGTCAAGCTGCAAGGCGGCGTCATTGATGCGCCCGATGACCGGGTGCGGCAGCCGTCGCAGAGCCCTCTCGAGCTGGCGCAGTTCACGTTCACGCTGGCGTCGTGTTGTGGCACGGGAACGCCATACCAGTGCCTGGCTGGGCAGGCGGTCTACCGGTAGCGAGCCACTGCCGAGCTGGCTGGCACAGGGGGCTAGCGTGACCTCAAAGTCGGTCAACAAGGGCTGCGCATGAGGCAGCAAGCGCTCGCCGGTAGCAAGAATCTCTGTCTCGGAGCGAGTCAGCAGCGCGAGAGTGGGGATATCACGCTGCGGTGCGTCGCTGTCGCGATATAACCGTAGCGTGGCCTCCAGGGCTGCCAGGGTCAGCTTGTCCAGGCGCAGGGCGCGCTTCAAGGGGTGACGCTTGATGGTATCGATAGCTTTACGTCGGCCAACCAGAATGCCGGCCTGAGGGCCGCCCAGCAGTTTGTCGCCGCTGAAGGTAACGACATCGGCGCCAGCGGCGATGGCGTCGCTTGGCTGGGCTTCGTAAGGTAGGCCTAGTGCGACAAAGTCGGTCAGTGCGCCGCTGCCCAGATCAACCAGAAAAGGAATGTCATGGGTATGGGCGATCCTGGCCAGTTGGGCCTCCGGTACGCTGCCGGTAAAGCCGGTAATAGCGTAGTTGGAGGTGTAGGCCTTGACGATCAGTCCGGTACGTTCGCTGATGGCATTCTCGAAATCGTGGGCATGGGTACGGTTGGTCGCGCCGACCTCGCGTAGCTCACAGCCGGCCGCCTGCATGATATCCGGCATGCGAAAGGCGCCGCCGATTTCGATTAACTCCCCCCGCGAGATCAGTGCCTCGCGGCCTGCACCCAAGGCGCCCAGCGCCAGCAGTACCGCGCCTGCGTTGTTGTTGACCACCGTCGCCGCCTCGGCGCCGGTCAGCTCGCACAACAGCTTCTCGACCAGGCGATCACGGTCGCCGCGCGCACCATTATCGAGGTCGTACTCGAGTGCCAGCGGATGGCGTGCAGCCTGGACCACTGCCTCGATAGCGGCCTCGGCGAGCAGGGAGCGGCCGAGGTTGGTGTGGATCACGGTGCCGGTGAGGTTGAATACCGCCCGGGCGGAGGGGCGGGCCAGTTCGCTTAAGCGCGCAATGGCAGCCTCGGCCAGCGCTGCGCCAGTTGGTGCCGTGTGGTTGGCCTGTGCCAGCTGGGTACGTGCCTGGGCGAGGGTCTCGCGGACGGCGCGCAGGGTGAGGCGCTGACCGTACTGTTGGCAAGCCGCCTGCAGAGTAGGGTGTGCCAACAGTGTATCCACTGCTGGCAGGCCACGTCGAAGGTCCGAGGAGGTGATGGTCGTCATTCCTATGGCATAGCATGTCGGGCCGGGGCGCGTCCAACCGCTGTGTCAGCCTTCCACAATCAGCAATGGGTTGAAGCCGCTGCGCTGATAGCGCCCCTCTTCGGCAAGCAGCAGGTCCAGTGGGAGGCTGGCAAGATCATCCGCCAGCGGCTCGACTTCAGCGTCAAGGGAACGCGGGAAGTTCTTGAGATAGCTGTTGCAGTCACCACAGGCTTCAGCCTGAGCCGGTGAGTCGCTACTGCCCTCTTCTGCATCCGACTCCGAGGTTAAGCTCAAGTATTCGAGATTACCACTATGCTCGCATGCACTGCATAGCGAGCGCTCCAGGTACCACTGGGTAGAGCATAGGCCGCACTGCAGATAGCGCACACCACTGCTGGCCGGGTCGGTCTCGACCAGGCTGGCAACCGGGGGTAAGCCACAAGTGGGGCACAAGGTACGCACTTCTCCGCTGGGGCGTTGTGGTGCACGGGGCAGGGCCTGCACCAGACGTAGCCAGGCAACCTGCAGGGCAGCGGCTATCAGGGGCATCAACCCGCGCTCATGCTTCTCGCCAGCATCACCGGCAATAATCTGTTCGGCCAGCTGGCGCAAGCGCTCTGGAGGAAGCGCATGCAAGGTCTCGATGAGAGGGCGTTGTGCCGCACCCACTTGCAGTGCCAGAGCGTCGAGCAGGATACCCACCTCGTCTGCCAGGTCGATATTCGCCAACAGAGCCTGGGCGTTAAGCGGTGGCATGCCGTGTTCCAGTGCCAGCTGGAAGGAGTCTGCCGCGGGTTGCCAGCTTGGTGTGCCACGCTCAAAAGCCGCCTGCTGGGCACTGACCAGTTGAGACATGAAAGCGAGAAACTCACCCAGCGGCTCGTTGCGCTGGGCGAGTTCCTGCAGGCGACGCGCGCGGCGCGCGAAATGGTCCACACTGGGCAGGCGCACCTCGACAGGCTGCAGAATACCGGTAGGGGCATTGCCGTAGGCGTGGCTCATGATGGCTCTTCTCCTGCGGGATCGGGGTGGCGCGTGGTGATGTTGCGATACTTGCGCTCTTTCTCCATTTCCTCTTCATACCACAGGCTG
>DXFC01000329.1 GCA_019114645.1 Candidatus Halomonas stercoripullorum | reverse complement strand
TTCACGCCTGCTGCCATAACCCGACCGGCTTCGACCTGAACGCCAGCCAGTGGCAGCAAGTATTGGAAGTCGTGCGCGAGCGCAGCCTGTTGCCTCTCATCGACTTCGCCTATCAGGGTTTCGGCGAAGGGCTCGAAGAAGACGCCTATGGTGTGCGTCTGTTCGCCGAAAACCTCGACGAGGTGATCATTACCAGCTCCTGCTCCAAGAACTTTGGCATTTACTGCGAGCGTACCGGCTGTCTGATCATGGTGGCCAAAAATAACGAGCAGATGGAAAATGTCCGCTCGCAAGTGGCTATCGTGGCGCGGGAGAACTACTCCAACCCGCCCTCTCACGGCAGTGCAATTGTCAGCGAGATTCTGCATTCCGCCGAGCTGGCGGCCATGTGGCGCGAAGAGCTCACCGAAATGCGCGACCGCATCAACACGCTGCGGCGTGATTTTGTCGAAGCACTGAAACCTTATGGTCTTGAACAGAAATTTGCCTGCGTCGGTGAGCAGCGTGGCATGTTCTCCTACACTGGACTCAAGCCTGAACAAGTTGATCGTTTGCGCGATGAATTCGGTATTTACATGGTACGTTCAGGGCGCGCCAACGTGGCCGGCTTCTCCCAGGAAAACCTGGCCTATCTGGCCAAGGCTATTGCTGCTGTTAACTGATTGACCGTTTAGCCCGACCGACCTTTCTGCCATGCTTCGGTGCGTAACCGGGGCATGGCAGATTCGCTTTTATCGCTCCGCTATACTTGCCGACTATGACGATTGGTCTACTTGACCGATTAGTCAGCTCACGGTCAAACTCAATGGCTTGCAGGCAACCTAACAACACAAAGAGGCCATACATGGCTACTACCCCGGTCCACTACACCTGGTACAAGAAGGAGGATACTGATGCCTTCTTCGCCCTGTTCCAGAACAACATCGCCAACTTCGTCATCATCGCCATCTCCATGCTCAGCATGGGCTTTCCCGCTTCCATCGTTTTCGGCCAAGTCCTGCCCGGGGCGGCGGTTGCCGTCATGGCAGGCAATTTCTATTACGCCTGGTCGGCTGCCCGCCTGGCGCGCAAGGAGAACCGGGCCGACGTAACGGCGCTCTCCTACGGTATTTCGACGCCCGTCATGTTCGTGTTCCTTTTTGGTGTCCTGTTACCTGTCAAGCAGCTGACCGGCGATGCCGAGATGGCTTGGAAAGTATCAGTGGCCGCCTGCTTCATCAGCGGTGCCATTTCGGCAGCTGTCAGCCTGATTGGCCGCTGGGCACAGTACCACCTGCCCCGCGCCGCCATGCTAGGCGCCGTTGCAGGTGTTGCCCTTACTTTCATTGCCGGTGAAATGTTGTTCAAGACACTGGAGATGCCGGTTATTGGCTTATTGGTACTGGCGATCATTATCGTTGGTCTGGTGGCACGGGTCAGCATGCCATTCCGCCTGCCGACATCACTGTTTGCCATCGTCATCGGCACCGCCATGGCCTATTTGATAGGCGATGCTGGCGGTGAACGCTTCAGTGACGCTTTCACTCACCTGGGTTTCTATCCACTACTGCCCAGCCTGGCCTGGTTCGAAGGTCTTGGGCTTCTGTTAACCGGCATGCTAGCCATTCTCACCGTGGTATTGCCGATTACACTGTACAACGCCATTGAAACCATGAACAACGTGGAAGCCATGGAAGCGGCTGGCGACAAATACGATGTACGCGAATGCCAGGCGGTCGATGGGGTCGGCACCATGATCGGTTCCCTGTTTGGCGGTGTTTTCCCCACTACGGTGTATATCGCTACCGTGGGCGCCAAGTGGATGGGTGCCGGACGCGGCTATAGCATTCTCAACGGTGTGGTTTATGGCTTCGCCACCATGTTCGGTCTCATCGCAGCCCTGGCGGCCATCATTCCGGTTTCAGTAGTGGCACCCATTCTGGTGTTTGTTGGCATGTCGATGATTGCCACCGCTTTCCAGTCCAATGACACCCGTTACTATCCCGCCGTGGCACTGGCCATGCTGCCCTACTTTGCCAACTACGTGATGACACGCTTCAATCGCGGTGCCGGTGAAGTGGTTGCCGATATCTCCGGTGGCATTGTTGCCATGGGCCAAGGCGCCATGTTCATGGCCATTTTCGTAGGTGCCATGACGGTATCGGTGATTGACCACCAATTCCGTCGTGCTGCGGTGTTTGCCGGAGTAGCGGCCGCTTTCTCCTTCGTTGGCCTGATGCATGCTCCGGAGCTGGCCTTTAATGCCGCCTGGGACTTCACCCTCGGCTATTTGGTAATGGGCGCACTGTTCCTCTATTTTTCCTGGCAGGAAAAAGAGCAAGCTATGGCCCACCCAGCTGCCGTACGCCCTGCCTCGGTACCTCCTGCTTCACCCACCGAGCCTGACCAGGCATGACAAAGAGGCCCTGTCTGTGGACAGGGCCTCTTTTATTGGAACAATGCTGAACGGTAGGCAAGCGGCTACCGCTGCCGCTCGGCTTACCGGGCAGGCTGTCCTTGTTGTGGTAACTGGTTCTGCAGATCCCGCATCTGCTGTTGCTGCTGCGCTATGGCGTCATCCAGGCGTTGGCGTTGATCGTCGGTAAACACCGCTTCGATACGCGACTGTAACAGGATCGTTTCGGCTGTGATATCGCCTGTCAGCTCACCCAGCCGGGTAGCATCCCGACGTACAGCACTCTCATCGACATCAGGCCCCACCTGCTCGGCCAGATTGGCCTGCAATGTCTGCGCTTCCTGCTCCTTGGGCGCCAATTCGCGTTCCGCCGTCTCCATCAAGCGACGGATCTCCTGCTGCTGACTCTCCTCCAGGTCAAGCAATTGATCAAGCTGCTCTATCGGGTCGCCCTGAGATGGCGGCGGCATTTGCTGCGCAGTTGCTGCCCCGACAATGCCCAGAGTGAGTGTAAGCGTGATTAAAAATTTGCTGAGCTGCATGGTTAACCCCAGTCCATAGAGTATTACATGGCTCGATCAATCGAACCATGGCGCTCCTACCTTGACAGTTTTTCGTCCAACAGGTTCGTTTTCAACCTGATTTTGCCGTGCTCCGGGATGTACGCCTTGTCAGCACAAGCCGTATCAATTGCCAGGCCAGCAGACCCGCCAGCACGTTACCGATAGCGGCGCCAACTGCCAGGCCCGCTAAGCCGCCCCACACAGCACCTAACCAAAGACACGGTAAGTAACACACAAATAGCCGTACTGCCGACATCAGCATGGCCCGCAACGGTAACCCCAGCGCATTGCCGGCGGAAATCACCAACATGCAAACCCCCAGAGCGGTATAGCTGGGCGGCAGAAAGCGGATCAACAGTGTCAGCTCTGCCTGAACATCAGGACTACCTGTCAGCAGTTGCGCCAGGCCCGGTGCCAGCACTGCCAGCATCACCCCCAGACCGAGCTGCCAGATCATGACCACGCGCAGCGCCAGACGCATCAATCGCCTGACCTGCTGCCAGTCGCCAGCGCCGTAGCAACGCCCAAGCCAAGGTGGCAGCGACATCGTCATGGCCAGTACCAATACCAGTGCCAGCGTTTCGAGCCGGCTGGCCAAGCCCCAAGCGGCCACTGCCGACTCTCCGAGTCCGGCAACCACTATAATCGCCAACATCGCCGCCAATGGTGGCATCAGCTGGCTGACCATCGCGGGACCCGCGATACCGAAGAAAGGCCGGGCTGACGCTGCCAACTCCTCTCCTAGCCCATGCCTGGCAAGCCAGTCACGCCCACGCAGCTGATTGACGAGAAACAGCAGGCCACCGGAAAAAGCGATCACCGAAGCCCAGGCGGCCCCCGGGAGCCCGAGCCCTGACCAGGGACCGAGGCCAAAGATCAGCAACGGATCGAGGGCCAGATTGACCAGACTCATGAGCGCCATCATCATGCCGGGCAGACGCGTATTGCCATGGGCGCGAAACAGACTGTTGAAAAAGTAGAACATGGCACCCAGCCAGCCGGCCAACAACTGGGGTGCCCAGTAATCACGAATCAGTACCCGGGTTGCTGCATCCGCTCCCAGGCGGATGAAAATCGCCTCTTGCGCCCACCACAACAGGACCACCAACAGCGCAATACAGACTCCCCCTGCCAGCAGCACCAGCGAGCCGAGGCGCCGCACCCTGGCTGTTTCACCCGCTCCAAGAGCGCGTGAAATCTGCGCGGCAATAGCGATACCCAGCCCCACCTGTACGCCGATGATAAGAAAGCTTAGCGGAAAGGTGAATGATTGCGCCGCTAGGGGAGCAGTGCCCAAGCGCGCAACAAAGGCACTGTCTACCAGCTGGAAGCTCAGCAGCGCCAGCGCGCCAATGGCCATGGGCCAGGTCTGACGCCAGAAAATGACCCCCAGCGAGGGAGACAAACCACGATTTGTCACAAGCAACCCTATGTGGCATCAATAACAAAACACCCCCGGCAGTTACCGAGGGTGTGACAAACCAGTGTTGCGTCAAATATTACTGACGAACACCTTCAAGCGTGACGTAGAGTTCCAGCTCGTGCATCACCTCGGGAAAGGCGCTCAGGTCGATACCGAAGTCCTCCAGCACCAGCGTGGTGGAACCTTCGAAGCCAGCACGATAGTTACCCCATGGGTCTTCACCGTGGCCGATCAGCGTCACCGGCATCTCGATCTCGCGGGTTTCGCCCTTCAGCGTCAGGTCACCGATCAACACGCCTTCATTTTCACCGCTCGGCTCAAAGCTGGTAGATACAAAAGTGGCAGTGGGATGCTCGTCAGCAGCGAGGAAATCATCACTCAAGATATGACGATCACGCTCGGCATGGTTACTGTTGAGGCTGTTTACCTGCACTTCCATTTCCACGCTGGAAGCTTCAAGGTTCTCCGGATCGTAGTGGAAGCTGCCAGCAAAAGTTTCGAAGTTGCCCAGCAGCTGTGAAAAGCCAAGGTGACTGATATTGAACTGGACAAAAGCGTGCTGCCCTTCAGTGTCCACCACGTAGTCATCGGCCACGACCTGACTAACGACACCCAGTGACATGGCGCCAACAGCAGTGGCGAGTGCAGCTTTCTTGAAAGTGTTCTTCATGAACATGTTTTTCTCCTGAAGGTAGTGCGCCAAAGGCGCGGACTGGCATTCAACGGCGACGCGAACGCGCCGGATTGAGTATGCGCACGAGGGTATCGTGGCGATCAACGAAGTGGTGTTTCAGGGCGGCCAGCGCATGGCCCGCTGCCAGTATCATCAGAGCCAGGGCACTATACCAGTGAATCTCACCGGCAATACTGGCCTGGTTGGGCAGATGACTGATCAGTGCGGGAACTTCGAACCAGTCGAAGACATTGACGCCGCGACCACGCGCAGTCGAGATCAAGTAGCCACTGACCATTACCACCAGCATCAGCACATAGAGGCCAAGATGCCCTGCATGCGCAGCCAGTTTTTCCCAACGGCTACCCTGCGCTGCGGGGGTTGGCTGAACCAGCCGCCAGAGCATGCGCAACAGAATAGCAAACAGCAGCAGCATGCCAATGGAGCGGTGCCACCAGGGCGCACGGTTGTACCAAGGGTCAAAATAGCCCAGGTCGACCATCCACCAGCCAAGGAGGAACAAACCCACTATCACCACAGCACTGAGCCAGTGGAAAAGAATACTGACCAGCCCCCAGCCTGAACGGGTGTTGCGCCACATCGGATTACTCTCCTTCACAGCGTTGATAACGAAGGCTAGCATAACCCAGACATGCGGTAGACACGCTGAATAAAGCCGAACACAGCATTCGTAAAAATTGCTGCCAATCAATTGCTCAGCGCATCAAGCCCCCGGGCCAGGTCGGAACGGATATCCTCAATCGCTTCAAGCCCCACCGCCACACGAATCAAGCTCTCGCTGATACCCGCCGCCGCTTTCTGTTGTGGCGACAAGCGTGCGTGGGTCGTACTCGCAGGATGTGTGATCGTACTCTTGACGTCGCCCAGGTTGCCGGTAATAGAGAGCATCCGGGTCGCGTCAATAACCGACCAGGCCGCCTCGCGCTCGCCCTGCACCTCGAAACTCAGTACTGCACCGAAACCGCTTTGCTGACGCGACGCAAGTTCATGCTGTGGGTGTTCACGTAACCCGCTGTAGTGCACCCGCGCTACCGCCGGATGTGCCTGCAGCCACTCCGCCAGCGCCTGGGCATTGGCGCAGTGGGCCCGCATGCGCAGGTCAAGCGTCTCTAGTCCCTTAGTGAAAATCCAGGCGTTGAACGGGCTGAGACAAGGTCCGCAGGTGCGCACCACGCCAAACACCTCGTCAAGCTCCTGGCGACGTCCCACGACGGCACCGCCTACTGCACGCCCCTGTCCATCCAGATACTTGGTGGCGGAGTGAATCACCAGATCCGCCCCCAACGTCAGCGGCTTCTGTAGTGCCGGCGTCAAGAAACAGTTGTCGATGGCCAGCAGCGCATCGTGGCGATGAGCTATCTCGGCCAGCGCCGCAATATCGACCAGTTCGGCAAGCGGATTGGAGGGCGTCTCGGCAAACAGCAGCCGCGTCCGGGGAGTGATCGCTGCCTCCCACGCCGCCAGATCGGCCAGCTCGACATAATGTGTCGTAATGCCGAGTTTGGCGAAATACTTGTCAAATAGACTTACGGTGGAGCCAAACAGCGAACGCGAAGCGACGATTTCATCCCCTGACTGCAACAGCGCCAGCACCGTTGAGAGAATTGCCGCCATGCCGGAACTGGTTGCTACACAACGCTCACCATTCTCCAAGGCCGCCAAGCGCTGCTCAAAGGTGGCCACTGTCGGGTTGGTGAAACGTGAGTAAACGTTGCCTGGCTCTTCACCGCTAAACTTGCGCGCCGCCTCTGCAGCACTAGCATATACGAAACTGGACGTCGGAAAGATTGGCTCAGCATGCTCTTGCTCGTGAGTCCGGTTATGGCCGGCACGTATTGCCAACGTTTCCAGCGCCCACCCCTTACCGGGTGTCATCTCATCCTGCATGGTGGTCTCAGTCATCAATGTCATCGTCTTGATTGTGCATGCCCACCAGCGCATGCACTCCGGCATTATGCTTCTGCTTGGCGGCGTCGCTACGCGACACTTCCAATGCCGTCAGATAGTCGGCATCAATATCATTGGTCACGTAGTTC
>DXFC01000328.1 GCA_019114645.1 Candidatus Halomonas stercoripullorum | reverse complement strand
TGATTCGCCACACCAACAGCTGTTACCTGACGATGGTCGCCGTAGACAGTGAGGGGCGTCCGGCACGGGTGCCACCCCTGACGCTGGAAACACCGCTGGAAAAGCTAAGATTTGAGAAAGCCGCCCTGCGCAAGACGCTGCGCAAGCAGGCTGAAGAGGCCGAGCGCCAGACCCAAGTGGACCACAGCAACTCCCTATAACCGTGTTCCAAAGCCCCAGCGCTGCAGGGCACGGCGGTCAACCACAACCGATACTGGTAATAACTCCGCCTTCATCGATGTGGACGTTAATTCTCTCGCCGCGGTAATCCATGGTATAGGCATGCCCTGGACGAATGACCCGCAACGCAACGGCGCCGCTCTCCTGCCGTATTGACTCTGTCAGTCGCTCGTCATGCTGTCGGCCTATTCGGTCCTGCACACGCTGTGCACCACAGGCGTCTTCACGTTCACTGACACGCGGCGGCTGCGGTGCTGGCTCATGCTCAGCTGCACTGGAGTTCGGCGTCGGGGCACAACCAGCCAGCAAGCCCAGGCTGCCAGCGATCAGGCATAACCTCACAGCATTCAGGTTTACCATACGTCGAGTCTCGCTATCGTAGGTAGCTATACATGAAGTAGCTATACATGAAGCAACAGCATTGGGTTGGCACGCGGGCAGTCAACCGGCTTCCCGCGTGCCCGCGGCCTAGACACAGACGTTAATCAGCAGCATCCTGCACGGCTTGCCCGCCACGCTCCACATCCTTACCGGCGCCTTCTATGGTATTACAACCAGCTAAGGCACCAGCCGCCATCAGCAGCGTAAAACTCAAAGCAATCACTTTTTTCATGGTCAATACCTCCTTGAAATCCTGACGGGAAAGTCCATTCCTAGCCGTGAAGCCATGGCCTCTTTCAGCGTAACAGCCTTGGCTGCACTTTGCCTAATGTGAAGAAGCCTCATTTTGAATAGCTTCACCGCCCGCATCAATATCCTCGCCTACACCATGCATGGTGTTACACCCACCCAGCAGCAGGAGTCCCAGTACAAGCGGCAGGGTCCACAATCCAATACGTTTCATCGCCAATTCCTCAAGGTGAATAATGCCTTTGTTATATTAGTCGCTATCGGTTCGTTGCGCCTTGCCAAGGAGCCGGGCGCAGAACCCTTCGCTATGCCATGATGAAGTCTGTCCAATAAACGGGGAATACCACTGATGAAACTGGATGAGCGACTGGCCCAGGATAGCCAACTTGTTGCGAAACTCCCCTTGTGTCAGTTGCGACTGATGAATGATGCCCGCTTTCCCTGGCTGCTCTTGATCCCACGCCGTGAAGGAGCCAGCGAGATTTTCGACCTGAATGAGGTGGACCAGCAGCGGCTGTGGCATGAAGCCAGCGTAGTGGGGCAGATGCTCAAGACACTGACACAAGCCGACAAGATCAACGTGGCCAGCCTGGGAAATGTAGTCGCCCAGCTGCATGTGCATGTTGTGGCACGGCGACACGATGACGCCGCCTGGCCAGGGCCGGTTTGGGGCCATGGTGAGGGTCAGCCCTATGCTCCGGACCGTCTTGAGGACATGCGTCACTCGTTATTGGTCGAACTGGAAAAACTTCAGCCACTCCTGTGATCAGCGCGGCGCCAGCCCTAGCCGACGTTGCAGTTCGGCCAGCAGCGGGTCGAGCAGGTGCGGCGGCAAAGGGCTACCGCCTCGCGCCGCGGTCAGCGACAGCCGGGTACCATCGTCATCTGTTACCGTCGTGGCCAGGATGCGATAACCCGGCCATCGGGCCATGACCGCCTCGACTCGACCTAGCTCGGCATCGGCATGGCGGATCACATAGCCCTCCTCCTGGAGCAGACCGACCACCTCACGCAGAGTGTCATCCGTGGCTGCCTGCAACGTCATTTCACGCGGCTCCGGTGCCTGTGGCGCGCCGGCACAGCCCGCCAGCAGGCCAAATAACAATACGATCAAGACTCCACGCATCAGAGTACCTCCCGCGGCGCAGCGGTGCCCAGTGACTCACGCAGGGTGCGACAGAAATTCGCATCGCTGCCGCTGCGCGTTTCGCGCAGCTCTCCCCGCCAGTCGATCACCTGGATATCGCGGCTAACTCGAACCCAGCCAGCATCCGCTACCAGTGAGACACGCTCAAGCTCCGTGGCATCCTGGGTGATACTGCTACCACCGCCCCCAAAACCAACCATCACTCCGCTGGAAACACCACCGCGACGGCCCAAGCCCACGCCACCAAAAACACCGGGGCGCTCCCAGCGGTCATAGCGATCTCCATAGCCTGGCAAAATTCGCGTACGCTCGGCACTGATCAAACCCAGGGTGAGATCAGTATCACGCACAACGAAACCTTCGGCTTCCAGCACATCGAGGGCATGGCGTACCCACTCCCGTGTCTCCATGTCCTCACTTTCCCAGCGACACTCCGCCGCCGGACGCGGCTGCGCCGAAGGCAGCTCCGTCGGTGTGGTTTGGCACCCCGCCAACAGAACCAGGCTTGCTAACGTCCACCCCAGGCGCATGGCTCTCTCCCGTTTGATTCTGGTTTGCAGTCTACACTGGCAGGCCTGCTTGAGAAGCGCGCTCTCATAATCCAAGGATAGTGCTTTTCCTGGCCACAGATGGCGTTGTGGGAATAACAGACGCGATGAGCGTCAAAGCAGCACACCCGCTTGACACACATGGCCATGGAGGGGCCATCATGCAAGACTCGATTTGCTTTGCGCAATCTCACTTGACCGACACAGGGAGTCCCCCATGAGCGATACCAACGCCATCGGTTTGCATCAGGACAGTGCCAGCCAGCTCGCCGAAAAGCTTAACGTCCTGTTGGCCAACTATCAGATTTTTTACATGAATGTACGTGGTTATCACTGGAACGTGAAAGGGCCACAGTTTTTCGAGCTGCATGATAAGTTTGAAGAGTTCTATACCGACTTGCTAACCAAGGTCGATGAGGTGGCAGAGCGTGTTTTGACCCTGGGGCATCAGCCGGTACACGCCTTCAGCGATTACATTTCGCTCGCCCAGATTCAGGAAGATAAAAGCGTTCACGATGGTGAAGCCTGTGTACGCGGCACCCTGAAAGGCTTTCAAACACTGATCGAGCTACAACGCGAAATACTCTCGATGGCCGCAGATGCGGACGATGAAGGCACCGCTGCTCAAGCGGGCGACTATATTCGTGAGCAAGAGAAAAGTGTCTGGATGCTTAAAGCCTACCTCCACTGAAGCAGTCCAATCACATCAAGCAAACGTCAAGGACGAACGGTGCCCGTCCTTGACGTTTATAGTAATCAGTTGATATCAATGGCTTGCTCAGCGCCTGGCGGATGGCTCTGCATCCGCCAGGTCTTCGATCAGAGCCCGCAGCAACTGCCAGAACTCCTCCACCGAACTCAGCTCCACCCGCTCGTCAGGAGAGTGGGCACCACGGATCAGCGGGCCAAACGAAATCATCTCAAGGTCCGGGTACTTGCCGGCCAGAATGCCGCACTCCAGCCCCGCGTGAATTACCTTGACCGCAGGCTTACTGCCCAGCAGCTGCACATGCAGGCGCTGAAAGCGTTGCAGCAATGCGCTGTCGGGAACCGGATTCCAGCCAGGGTAGGCATGCTCGACCCGCGTACGCGCCCCAATCAGTTCGAACAGTCCCTGGAAGCGGTCAGCCAGATCGCGGACTCCGCTATCCCGCAATGAGCGCACCAGAGCACAAAGATAAAAGCGGCCTTCCTCGACGCTCACCACCCCCAGATTACTGGAGGTTTCAACAATATCCGGCAGTGACGTACTCATGCGCTCCACACCGCAGGGCGCCACATTGAGTGCCGCCAGCAGCATGCGGCTGGCATGCGCATTGAGTGCTTCGTCGGGAACCGCCTGCAGACGTGATACCGCCAGACGGAAACCTTCATCAACGCCGCTTAGCTCGGCACGCAGTTCCTGCTCAATCTCGCTAACACGCCGCTCTGCTGCGGCGAGCTCGTCTGCTGGCAGCACCAAGGTAGCGAAAGCTTCGCGGGGTATGACATTACGCAAGGTGCCGCCGCGGTAGTCGACCAGACGAATGTCATACGTCTCCAGTGCCCGCAATACTCGCACCAGCAAACGGTTGGCATTCCCCCGTCCAAGGTGAATGTCCATACCGGAGTGGCCCCCTACCAGACCGGTCACGGCCACTTGCAACGCTATCGCGTCGGCCTCCGGTGGCGCAGTGGGTAATTGCGCTTCCACCACAATATCGGCACCGCCGGCACAGCCAATAAAGACCTCGCCCTGCTCCTCAGAGTCGAGATTGAGCAGCACGTTGCCTTCGAGCCAACCCTCGTCCAGGTGCAGTGCACCCGCCATTGATGTCTCTTCTTCCAGAGTGAACAGCGCTTCCAGGGGGCCATGGACAAGCTGTTCATCTTCAAGAATGGCCAGTGCCGCTGCCACACCCAGGCCATTATCGGCGCCCAGGGTAGTATGGCGAGCGTGCAGCCAACCCTCCTTCACATAGGTTTCGATCGGATCACTGGTAAAGTCGTGGGGATGATCGGCATTGGCCTGAGCCACCATATCGAGATGGCCTTGCAGAATGACACCCGGAGCCCCTTCCTTGCCCGGTGATGCCGGCTTGCGAATGCGCAGGTTGCCGAAGCCATCGCGATCATGGGCCAGGCCCTGCCGCTCGGCCCAGCGCTCAAGCAGAGACACCAGCCGGGCTTCGTGCCCGGAGGGGCGTGGCGTGTTGCAAAGGGTGCGGAAGTGCCGCCACAGGAGCGGTGGCGTGAGATGTTCAAGGTGTTCGTTCATGGTACTTCTGCATCTGGGTTAATCGAGCTACCTTACCCGCCCATCAGCGCGGGGGAAAGCCCTCAACTTCTCCATTCTCCCCGGCTGACAGGTAGCGGCCCACTATTTCGCGCAGCCTGGCCAACGCCTGCCGCCTCCCGGTCACACCGGCCTGAGCCGCCAGCCAGGCAAGATCACGCCCTTGAAAAGCCCAACCGGCCAGCCAGGCAAGCTCCGGTTCATGTGGCGGTGCCTGCGCGGCACACCATACCAGTGCCTGGAGAGCCGGCCGCGCCAGAGCCGGTTCGCGTCTGGCACCGGCCACATCGGCGAGATCCTGCCGTTCATCCTCGACTAGCGACGGGCTGCCACCTTCGCGCAGCAGCGCCAACACCACCTCCGGATCGAGTGCGGCGAGTTCGAAGGCCAGCAGCGCCGGCAGCAAGCTGCGAAAACGTCGGACAAGCCCGGCTCTGATCGCGCTACCCTCGGCGCTGAGTGGTGCCGTTACCATGACGGCATGCTCACCCGTAGAGGTCTCTCGCGACAGCCCCAGCCGCACTGTACAAAACCCCAACGCTTGCCAAAAAGCCAACAGCCCCGGCTCGGCACCAAAGCTGGCACCCAACAGATCGATACCGGCCTTGCGTGCCGCCTCGCGCTCCGCTTCCAGCAAGTGCCGCCCTAGCCCTTCCCGGCGGCGCTCCGGATGTACGGCAATGCGCTGAACACGGCGCAGGTGTGCCGTCAACGCCTGACGCGAGCCGGCATGAGCCGCCAACGACTGCGCCAGCAAGTGTCCGGGCAAGCGCCGCTCGCCCCGGGCAACCCGCTCGGCCAGCTCGGGGGCAAAACCGCCCTCATCGGCACTTACGCATACCGCCTGGATTTGGCCGTCAGAGGCCAGCGTGGTAATCGAGAGGCCCCGCTCATCAAGCAAGCGCTGCAAGTCACCCGGCGTGGTGCGGTAATGAGCCTGCACCAACAGGCCAAAGACAGCGCGCAAGGCCTGCTCGTCCGTTGCCAGCTGGGCCTGTTGCCAATGTTGTAAAACCAGTGGAGCCAGCGACACCACCGCTGGCGGCTCGGCATCAAGTAATAATAGCTGGTTGACCAGTGGCTCAAGCGGGTCATCGGCGCGCCAACGAATCGGGGCAGCAAGATGATACTGTTGCCACTCTGGTGCCTGGCGCTCCAGCCGCTCGCGGAAGCGCAGCGCGAACCCCCGCCCCGACCCTTCATAACCGTGGACGGTAGTCGCAAAGACAATACGTGGAAAGGCCGTCAGCCACGCGCCTAGCATGGCCGCGGGAATGGCGGCGGCCTCGTCGACCAATAACCAGCTACCGGGACCGCCCGTCTCGCCGCGCTCCAGCTTGTCGCTGAGCACATCGGGAGCCATGAACTCAACGCAACCGACACCGGCTTCGACAAAGCGATTCCCCTGGCGCTGCCCCTCGGGACGCAACGCCATCAAGCGTTCAAAGAGTGCCGCTATGGCCTCCGGGCGCGGCGCGGTTACCAAGATATGAGCCTGCCCTGCGGCCAGCAACCTGGCGCAGGCAATCCCCAACGCTGCTGTTTTACCCCGCCCACGGTCGGCCGTCAGTACTAATGGCCGACGTCTACGCAAGCGCACCAGGCGTGCGACTGCCTCGGCCTGATCCGCCGTCAGGCAATCTTTGTCGTGGCTACCGGTAAAGCGAGCCTTGGCGTTACCCGGTGATTCGCTCAGGACTGGAAGCTGCAGCTCATCATCCGCATGCCAGCACGCCACCCCGGGAGCGCCAGCTAGCTGTCGCAGCAGGCGAGCGAGGTAACGACTTGCGGATACCACGGTAACGTCGCGTGGCACTAACGGGGTCAACAATACCAGCAGACCACCAGCCCGCAGAGTGCCACTCAAGGCACCCAAGGCATCGGCATCGAAAGCGCCGGCCTCCAGGGCATCGAAAATGATCAGGTCATGCTCCTGGCCAAGTCGCGTGCGTGCCTTGCCAGGAGGCAGCCAAACGTGACTTGCTACGCCAGCGGGCGCCACTGGCGAGATCCAGCAGGACGACTGCCACTCACCCGCGCGCCATAGCTCATGGGCACGCCCCAACGCCGTCCCTTCCGCTGCAGCCAGCCACACCAAGCCGCGCCAGCCACGCAATTTCAACTGCCCGGACCAGGTGCAAAGCTGCTGCGTTGCCGAAAGTTGCGCTATTTTTCCTTTTATTTCTCACCCCCCTTGACATCAATCAGCTGCAGCCCCTTGCAGCAACTGGTATCATTCCCACTCGTGACTGTTTCGCATTACTGCTTCCGTATTTCGGGTTCGAAGCCTCAGCCGGCAAGGAGTATCCGCTTGTCTCAATCCGCCGCCCTTCGGCTTTCAGCGCTCTCCTGGCGACTCAGCCCATGGACGCTTTTAGTCCTGTGTGTAGCGTTCATCGTCGCTCTGCCGGTAGTCGCCGTACTCGCGCATATCTTCATGCCCACCGAAGGTGTCTGGCAACACCTGGCCAGCACGGTGCTGGGGCGTTACCTGAGCAATACCCTCTACCTCACCCTGTCCATTGGGCTGGGCACCATGATTATCGGCACCGGTACCGCCTGGCTAGTCGTCATGTGCCGCTTCCCGGGACGCCGGATATTCGAATGGGCGTTGCTGCTGCCACTGGCGGTGCCGACCTACGTTATCGCTTACGCTTACACGGATTTTCTGCAGTATGCCGGGCCGCTGCAAACCTGGCTGCGCGATATCTTCGAGTGGGGTCGTGGCGACTACTATTTTCCCAACATCCGCTCGCTGGGCGGTGCTGCCACACTGATCACCTTGGTACTCTACCCCTACGTCTATCTGCTGGCCCGGGCCGCATTTCTCGAACAGTCGGTCTGTGTCCTTGATGTGGGCCGGACCCTGGGACGCGGGCCCTGGAACCTGTTCGCCACCGTGGCGGTTCCTCTGGCACGTCCGGCAATCGTGGGCGGCGTCTCACTGGTCCTAATGGAAACACTCAACGAGTTTGGAGCAGTACAATTCTTTGGGGTCGATACCTTCACTACCGGTATCTACCGCACCTGGTTTGGCCTGGGCGAACAGGTGGCTGCCGCCCAGCTGGCGGCCTGCCTGCTGCTGTTTGTCATCATATTGGTGCTGCTGGAGCGCTGGTCGCGGGGCAAGCGCAAGTACTTTCATACCACCAACCGCTACCAGCAGCTACCCGAATACCAGCTGCGCGGCTGGCATGCCTGCGGCGCTTTTCTTGCCTGCGCCCTACCCGTGTTGATCGGCTTCCTGATTCCCAGCGGGTTGCTGGCAGAGATGGCTTTCACCCGGGGTGACAACCTGTTCGGTACACGCTTTCTCGATTTCGCCTGGAACAGCCTGACCCTGGCGACTATCGCTTCGATCATCGCCGTGGGGATGGCGGTGATTCTCAGCTATGGGCTACGGCTGAACGGCACCCCCCTGACCCGCACCGCCACACGTATCGCCTCTATGGGTTATGCCGTCCCCGGATCCGTGGTAGCTGTCGGCATTCTGATCCCCTTTGCCTGGCTCGACAGCACGCTGAATAGCTGGCTGCACGCCAATTACGGCAAGATCATCGGCCTGGTATTCAGTGGCACTGCATTCATCTTGATCTACGCCTATGTGGTGCGCTTTCTGGCGGTCTCTTTCAACACCGTGGAGGCCAGCCTGGGCAAAGTGACACCGAGCATGGATGCCGCCTCGCGCACCCTGGGCCAGACGCCGGCCGGCACCCTCAAGCGCGTGCATACCCCGATCATGCGCGGCAGCCTGTTTGCCGCCGCCATTCTGGTGTTCGTCGATGTCATGAAAGAGCTGCCAGCCACCATCATTCTGCGGCCCTTCAACTTCGATACACTGGCGATCAGGGCACATACCCTGGCCTCGGACGAGCGACTGGCCGAAGCCTCGACGGCATCGCTCGCCATCGTCCTGGTGGGCATCCTGCCAGTGATTCTCCTGAGCATGGCCATGCGCCGTTCGCGCCCTGGCTCCAAAGCCAAAGAGGGTTAACCCGCCAAAACACTACCAAAAAGCCGCTGACACCTTCACGGTGTCAGCGGCTTGATGTTTGTGGGTTACTGTTTTTCGCCTTGCTCAGTCTGACGCGGAAAAAACGAATACCTGCGAGAGGTCTAGATGGAGATCGACTTGCAGACCCTCAGCGGGCAGGAACACCCCCGGAATCCGCGCATGCAGGTGTGCTTCGCTGCCATCTTCACCATGGGCGCAGATGTGTACCAGACTGCTGCGCCCCAGGAGCTTGGCCATGATCACGTGGCTATAACGGTGTTCCGGTGAAGCGGTGCTGCGCTCGGTAACCCGTAACGCCTCGGGCCGGATCAATACCAGCGCACGGCTCCCTTCCGGAAGCTGTCTTGCATCTACCGAACCTACCGGGGTCTGCACCTTGCCATTACGTACTTCACCCTCCAGCTCGTTGACTTCGCCGAAGAAAGCAGCGACGAACGGATCGCAAGGGTTGCAGTAAAGCTCTCGTGGAGTCCCGATCTGCACGATATTCCCTTCACGCATCAAAGCGATGCGATCCGCCATGAACATCGCCTCTTCGGGGTCATGGGTCACCAACAGGGTGGCGGCTCCCACTCGCTTGAGGACATGCAACGTGTCATCACGGATTTGATCACGCAAGCGGGCATCAAGGCTGGAGAAAGGCTCGTC
Source organism: Candidatus Halomonas stercoripullorum (assembly GCA_019114645.1). GTDB lineage: Bacteria > Pseudomonadota > Gammaproteobacteria > Pseudomonadales > Halomonadaceae > Halomonas > Halomonas stercoripullorum. The sequence continues at coordinate 2,059 of DXFC01000328.1, read as the reverse complement.
AAGCAGCATGAGCTGCGGTGAAGGCGCCAACGCCCGGGCCAGAGCCACTCGTTGCTGCTGGCCACCGGAGAGCATGTGCGGATAGCTTTCGGCATATGCCCCCATACCCAGCTGATCAAGCAGTTCCTGGGCCCGGGTACGACGTTGCCGTGCCGGTTCGCCCTTCAAGCCGAAGGTGACGTTTTCAAGCACCGTCAGATGGGGAAACAGAGCCGAGTCCTGAAAGGCCAGCCCTACATTGCGCTTTTCCGGTGGCACATGGCGCCCATTGGGCACCGCCACTTCCTGGCCGTTGAGTGTGACTCGTCCCTGCTGGAGTGCCTCCAGTCCGGCAGCAATACGGAGTAGCGTGGTCTTGCCGCAGCCAGACGGCCCCAGCAGACAGACCACTTCGCCGGGGGCCACTTCCAGATCGACCCCACGCACAGCGACAAGGCTTTCGAACCGGTGGTACACACCCTCCATGCTCAGCACGCTCGGCTGACGGTAAGGGGCATGCTCGATTTCCATGGGCTTGGATTGACTAGTCATAAGATCCAGCTTGGTCGTGAAATGGTACTTGCTCCCATCCTAACCGAAACCGACAGCAAATACGTATGAAATTCACTTTCATTTACTACTGACTTGGCTTCCGCTCCGCCTGGGGCGGTTGCGATGATAAATCCTGCTTGACGCTTGTTGTTTCACACGGTTCAATAGCGATCAACGTAATGCAACGTATTCTCATTCATCTTTCGCACGCTTGCGAGGTGCCCCATGATCCAGCGTTACCGTCTCGCCATCCCTTTCGCCGCCGCAGTGGCCGGCTCCGCTTTCGCCGCTGGCGTCAGCGCCGATGAACTCAACATCTATTCAGCGCGTCATTACGACTCCGACCAGATTCTTTATCAGGCGTTCACTGACGAGACCGGTATTCGCATTAACGTGCTGGAGGGCGACTCGGACCAACTGATCGAGCGCATGCAGCGTGAAGGAGTGGCAAGCCCGGCAGATGTCATGCTGACCGTTGATGCCGGCCGCCTGTGGCGCGCCGAGCAGGATGGCCTGTTTCAAAGTATCGAGTCCGACATTCTCAACGAGCGCCTGCCCGAGTCCATGCGCCACCCGGAAGGCAAGTGGTTCGGCTTCAGCCAGCGCGCTCGGGTCATCTTCTATAACCCGGAAAACGTCGATCCCGGCGAGATCACTTCCTATGAGGACCTGGCCGACCCTCGCTGGCAGGGCGAAGTATGCATCCGCTCCTCCAACAACATCTACAACCAGTCACTGCTGGCTTCACTGATCGAGCATCACGGTGCCGAAGAAGCCGAAGCCTGGGCCCAGGGGGTTGTCGACAACCTGGCACGCCAGCCCGAGGGGGGTGACTCCGACCAGATTCGTGGTGTCGCCGCCGGCGAGTGTGACCTGGCCGTGGCCAACCACTACTATTATGTACGGATGCTCAAGGGAGACAGCGAGAGCGACCGCGAAATGGCGGAAAAAGTCGCCATTATCTTCCCCAATCAGGATGACCGGGGCACTCACGTCAACGTGGGTGGCGCCGGTGTGGTAAATAACGCGCCCAACCGCGAAAACGGTATCCGCTTCCTTGAGTTCCTTGCCTCCGATACCGCCCAGGAGATCCTGGCCGCCCGCAACTACGAGTTCCCGGTAGTGGCAAACATCAACAAGGATGACGTTCTCGACTCCTGGGGTGAGTTCAAGAAAGACAACATCAACATCAATCTGCTGGGAGAGAACAACCCCGAAGCCATTCGTATCTTTGACCGGGTCGGCTGGCGCTAAGGCAGATTCGTACACACCAATAGAGGCTTAAACAAGCCTGGTTTGAAAAAAGCTCGCGGCAACCGTCGCGAGCTTTTACGTTCCAATGGTACTGGGAGTGCAGTTGATGCGTCGATCAACCGGCCAATTGTGCCGCTGCGTCGGTAGCACCCATCGCCTGGGCCAGATCACGCGCCGTCATGCCCTGACTGTCTTGAGCCTGCGGGTCAGCACCCTGCGCCAACAGGCATTCGACAATTTCACAGCGGTTGAACATGGCAGCAAACATCAGTGC
>DXFC01000327.1 GCA_019114645.1 Candidatus Halomonas stercoripullorum | reverse complement strand
GGGAACAGGGGTTCGAACCCCCTATGGGACGCCACTTTGCATTGTTTCTTGTTCGATCCTGCCTAGCCTTTGTCCTCTCGGACGCCTCTGTTTCAATGCCGCCTCGGCGTGTACAGCCAGCCTGTTTCTGTCGCATTTTTAAGACGCAAGAAGGGTGAAAAATGCTTCTGCTAACGATGCTTGCTGTCGTCTCCAGTCGCTTGGAAAAGGCTCTATAAGCCGTATTTCAGGCTTGACTTGTCCACTTTTCTTCTATTTCTCAATGGTTACGGGCGCCAAGCAGGGTAATGGGCCTCAATTGGTAGCCGTTTAGAAAAATCCAGCTAATTCAACAACTTATTTTTGATCAAAAAACAACCAATCTAAGGCTAAGCCGCTTTCTACGGCGATTAGGTGATGTTTTTTTGTGGTTGTGAACAGGGTTATCCACAGATTGTGTGGAAAACGCCAGAACGCCATAGAATGAGTGCGTTGTTTCGTGAAAAGCGTGCCTTGTCAAGAGTGACTGTTTTGCGAAGCCACAATTTATTGTGGGGGTGTCGGCAAAAGCCGACACCCGTCTGCGATCAGTCCTGCGGCACATTGCGCAGGCGGCGTAGCAATGAAGACGTATCCCAGCGATTACCGCCCATGGCTTGCACGTCGGCATAAAACTGGTCGACCAAGGCAGTGATGGGCAGCCGTGCCTGTATGCGGCGGGCCTGCTCCAGGCAAATCGCCAGATCCTTGCGCATCCAGTCAACGGCAAACCCATGCTCATATTGGTCAGCTATCATGGTCTTGTGGCGATTTTCCATCTGCCATGAACCTGCGGCGCCCTTGGCAACCACATCGATCACGCGCTGTTGATCGAGGCCGGCCTGCTCGGCGAAATGCAACCCTTCAGCCAAGCCTTGAACTAGCCCTGCAATGCAGATCTGGTTGACCATCTTTGTCAGCTGGCCACTGCCAGCCGGGCCCATCAAGGTAACGGCGCGGGCATAGTGGGCAAGCACAGGCTCGGCGCGAGCAAAGGTCGACTCTGTACCACCACACATGATCGTCAGAACGCCATTTTCGGCACCTTGCTGTCCACCGGAAACAGGAGCGTCCATGAAGTCGACTCCTTGCTCACGACATGCCGCATCAAGCGTGGCAGCCAGATCGGCCGAGGCGGTGGTGTGATCTATCAGAATGCTGCCTGTGGACATTCCGGCAAGTACCCCCTGCTCCCCCATCGTGACTTGCCTGACGTCGTCATCATTGCCTACGCAAACCAATACCAGGTCGGCTCCTTGGGCCGCTTCGGCAGGGGTGGCGTGGTGGCTGCCGCCATATTCATCACTCCACGCCTTGGCTTTGGCTGCTGTGCGGTTGTAGACGCGTACGTCCAGCCCGGCTCGGGCCAGGTGTCCGGCCATGGGATAACCCATGACTCCAAGGCCGATAAAGGCTGCAGTGGAAATCTGTTGTGGCATTGCGTTTTCCTTCGTTTGAATGTTATTGCCTTGTATACGATAGATCAGCATGCAGAAAGCCGCCCGAGGGCGGCTTTGCTGGTTTGCTTCGCAACGGTAGTCGGGCGTGTGGCCGATTACTTGGCAGGATAATCCCGCTGTGCGGGGCCTGTATAAAGTTGGCGCGGGCGACCGATCTTGTAGTCGTTTGAGAGCATCTCGTGCCAGTGAGAGATCCAGCCGATGGTACGTGAAACGGCGAAAATAACCGTGAACATATTGGTCGGGATGCCCATCGCCTTGAGAATGATGCCTGAATAGAAGTCGACGTTGGGATAGAGTTTGCGCTCGATAAAGTACTCGTCTTCCAGCGCAATCTGCTCCAGCCGCTTGGCGATCTTGAGTTGCGGATCGTCAATGCCCAGCTGTGCCAGGACTTCGTCGCAAGTCTCTTTCATGACTTTGGCGCGTGGGTCGAAATTGCGATAGACACGGTGCCCAAAGCCCATCAGCTTGAAGGGATCGTCCTTGTCCTTGGCTTTGTTGATGAAGTGCTGAATATTCTCTTCCGAATTATCGCCAATCTCGTCGAGCATCTTCAGCACGGCTTCATTGGCACCGCCATGAGCCGGCCCCCAGAGGGCAGCAATGCCGGCGCTGATGCAGGCGAACGGGTTGGCGCCGGTGGAGCCGGCCAGGCGCACCGTCGAGGTAGAGGCATTCTGCTCATGGTCAGCGTGTAGCATGAAAATACGATCCATGGCCTTGGCGAAGACCGGATTGATCGTATACTCCTCGCATGGATTGCTGAACATCATGTAGAGGAAGTTTTCTGCGTAGTTCAGATCATTGCGCGGGTGATTGAACGGCTGGCCAATATTGTATTTGTAGGACATTGCGGCGATGGTCGGCATTTTGGCGATTAGGCGAATCGCGTTGATGATTCGATCCTGTTCGTCGTTAACGTCCATGTGGTCGTGATAGAACGCCGAAAGGCCGCCAACGACTCCACACAGGATTGACATCGGGTGTGCGTCGCGACGAAAGCCCTTGAAGAAATAGCTGATCTGGTCATGGACCATGGTGTGGTTGCGCACGCGTGCCTCGAAGTCCGCGTACTGCTCGGCAGTGGGTAGCTCGCCGAACAGCAGGGCGTAGCACAGCTCAACGAAGTTGGACTCTTTTGCCAGTTGCTCGATTGGGTAACCGCGGTGTAGAAGCACACCTTTGGCGCCATCGATATAAGTAATTTCAGACTGGCAGGAGGAGGTTGCCATGAAACCGGGGTCGTAGGTAAACAGACCGTCTGCACCGAGGCCGCGGACATCGATCACGTCAGGGCCAAGAGTGCCCGAGTAGACGGGTAACTCGATCGGTTTGTCCAGACCGTCTACCGTCAGTGTCGCTTTCCTGTCAGCCATACTGGCCTCCTCTCGATATCGAATGAAGAGTTCGTAAAAATATTTTCCGCAAACTTGCTTGGCAAGATAGTCATGGCCATTGTTTCAGTTGGCCTCAATTATCGCTTTGAAACGCCGCTGAAGATAAGTAGCGGGAGTAGCTGCGAAAAAGGTTCGCCCACTATAGAAGCGTTCGTGTGATTGTCAATTAGGCCAAGGTGAGTCAGCTGTGATTGGCGGCGGGAAGCGTAGCCTGAATATTGATGAAGCGGTGCTTGATGACTGTTCTTGTTCTTTGGGCCCAAGGGGCGGGGCGCAGGGAAGTAAGTACTTGTCTTATGGTCAAGTTCGGTATGTACCATGGTCGAGTCACGAGGTTATGCATTTGTCACTGAGGCCGCATGTCCCTATAATCCAACCGCGCGACTGGCAGGTACTCGTTGTCATAGCCCGTCTCGGCAGCGGCGAGCCCCCTACCTCAAACCACCGCCCGCTTGGGCCTGGCCCACTGGGCATCGAGCGAGCCAAGAGAGTGTGTATAGAGCCGTGAAAAGCAAACGACCCGTCAATCTAGATATCAGTACAATTCATTTTCCGTTACCCGCCTTGACGTCAATCGTCCACCGCATCACCGGCGTTATCTTGTTCGTCGGTCTTGTTTTTGCGTTTTGGGCGTTCGACAAGTCACTGTCATCTGCTGCGGGCTTCGCCGCGGTCCAGGACGCTCTGGCCAATAATATTCTGGCAAAACTGGTCGCCTGGGGGTTACTGGCAGCACTGGCGTACCACTTTGTAGCAGGCATCATGCACATGGTGATGGATGCCGGTTATGGCGTAACCCTGGAAGGCGGTGTCAAAAAGGCACAGGCCGTAGTGGTCGTTAGTGCCGTCCTGATCATTCTGGCGGGAGTCTGGGTATGGTAACCAACATTTCCAACCTGGGTCGCAGCGGCGTCTCCGACTGGGTTATTCAGCGCGTCAGTGCCGTTATCCTGACACTCTATACCGTGTTCATCGTGGTCTACCTGCTAAGCAACCCCGGCCTCGACTACGCGACCTGGAGCAATCTGTTCGCTCAAACCTGGATGCGGATATTCTCGCTTCTGGCTTTCATCTCTCTGGCTGCTCATGCCTGGGTCGGTCTGTGGACAGTTACTACCGACTATTTGAAGTCCACCTGCGTGCGTCTCGGCGCCCAGCTCGTCATCATCCTGGCCGTGTTTGTGTTCCTGGTCTGGGGCATTCAAGTTCTGTGGGGAGCCTGATTCATGTCTAACATGCGTACCCTGTCTTACGACGCCATTATCATTGGTGGTGGTGGTGCCGGCCTGCGAGCGGCACTTGAGCTGGCCAAGTCCGGCAAGAAAACTGCCGTACTGTCGAAGGTGTTTCCGACCCGTTCGCATACCGTTTCCGCCCAAGGTGGCATTACCTGCGCGATTGGCTCAGCGGACCCCAATGACGATTGGCGCTGGCACATGTATGACACCGTCAAGGGGGGGGACTACATTACCGACCAGGACGCAGCTGAGTACATGTGCTCCGAAGGTCCTAAAGCAGTATTCGAGCTTGAGCATATGGGCCTGCCGTTCTCGCGCTTCGATAATGGCCGTATCTACCAGCGCCCCTTCGGTGGTCAGTCCAAGAATTTTGGCGAGGGCGGTCAGGCGGCCCGTACCTGTGCGGCGGCTGACCGCACCGGTCATGCGCTGCTGCATACGCTGTATCAGAACAATCTGAAGAACAACACCACCTTCCTTAACGAGTGGTTTGCGGTAGATCTGGTCAAAAACGCCAGCGGTGACGTGGTGGGCTGTATCGCCATGGATATCGAGACTGGCGAAGTGATACACGTCAAATCCAAGGCCACCGTCATGGCGACCGGTGGAGCGGGGCGTATCTACGCTTCCACCACCAATGCCTTGATTAACACCGGCGATGGCGTCGGCATGGCGTTGCGTGCCGGTTTCCCCATGCAGGACATGGAAATGTGGCAGTTCCACCCCACCGGCATCTATGGTGCGGGTGTGCTTGTGACCGAGGGCTGCCGTGGCGAAGGTGGTTATCTGGTCAACAAGGACGGTGAGCGCTTCATGGAGCGTTATGCACCCAACGCCAAGGACCTTGCCGGTCGTGACGTCGTGGCGCGCTCCATGGTCATGGAGATTCTCGAAGGCCGGGGTTGCGGTGAGAACGGCGATCACGTCTATCTCAAGCTTGACCACCTCGGCGAAGAGGTGCTCAACAAGCGCCTGCCCGGCATCAGCGAACTGGCCAAGATCTTTGCGCATGTCGATCCGACCAATGCGCCCATCCCGGTGGTGCCGACCTGCCATTACATGATGGGCGGTATTGCGACCAATATCCATGGCCAGGCGATCATGCAGGATGCCGAGGGTAATGACCGCATCATCAATGGATTGTTCGCCTGTGGTGAGGTGGCTTGCGTCTCGGTTCATGGTGCTAACCGGTTGGGTGGCAACTCGCTGCTTGATCTGGTGGTGTTCGGGCGCTCGGCGGGTATGTTCATCGAAGGTGCGCTCAACGAAGGCATCGACTACCTCGATGCATCAGAATCCGATATTGAAGCGGCCATGAAGCGCATGACCCGCTGGAATGAGTCCACCAGCGGTGAGTCCGTATCCAGCCTCAAGGCTGAATTGCAGAGCATCATGCAGAACTCCTTTGGTGTATTCCGCCAGGAAGAGCATATGCAAGCCGGCGTCAAGCAGCTGGAAGAGCTCCGTGGGCGTATTGGCGAAGCGCATCTGGCCGACAAGTCGGGTGCTTTCAATACGGCTCGTGTTGAAGCGCTCGAACTCGACAACCTGATGGAAGTCGCAGAGGCGACGGCCATCACGGCACTGGAGCGCAAGGAGAGCCGCGGTGCTCACTCGCGTTATGACTATCCAGATCGTGATGACGCCAACTGGCTGAAGCACTCCATGTACTTCCCGGCTGAGAAGCGGGTCGGCAAGCGTGACGTTAATTTCACGCCGAAGACCGTCGACACCTTCGAACCGAAAATTCGTACTTACTAAGGGGAAGTCACGAGATGCTTCAGGTATCCATCTACCGCTATAACCCGGAAACCGACTCCGCACCCTATATGCAGGAGTACCAGCTCGACACCCAGGGCCGTGACTTGATGGTCCTCAACGTGCTGGAAATGCTCAAGGAGCAGGACACCACACTGGCATTCCGGCGCAGCTGCCGCGAGGGTGTGTGCGGCTCCGACGGCATGAACATGAACGGCAAGAACGGCTTGGCCTGTATCACGTCACTGTCTGATGTGGCCAAGGATAACAAGCTGGTGCTGCGGCCACTGCCTGGCTTGCCGGTAGTGCGTGACCTGGTGGTCGACATGGGGCTGTTCTACCAGCAGTACGAGCGTATCCAGCCTTACCTGCAGAACGATACGCCGGCGCCGGCTATCGAGCGCCTGCAGTCGCCGGAGGATCGTGACAAGCTGGATGGCCTCTATGAGTGTATCCTGTGTGCCTGCTGTTCGACGTCTTGCCCCTCGTTCTGGTGGAATCCGGACAAGTTCGTGGGTCCGGCCGGCTTGTTGCAGTCATACCGCTTCCTGGTCGACTCGCGTGATACCGCGACCCGCGAACGCCTGGCTGAACTGCAGGATCCGTTCAGCGTGTTCCGTTGCCGGGGCATCATGAACTGCGTTGCGGTATGTCCCAAGGGGCTCAACCCTACGCGGGCGATTGGCAAGATCCGTGACATGCTATTGGCGAATGCCACTTAAAACGTGGCCTGTGGCTTGCTATCATGCACGCCATGGCTCGACCGCGACGTCATGTCGCGGTCGGCTCGCACCTAGTAGTAAAGCCGGTGCCTCAGGTACCGGCTTTTAAGTATACAGAGCCATGCACAGCGAGATCAGTGCGTGGCTGGAAGTGCCGGGTTCAAGCAGCGCCCTACCGGCAGGGCAGTAGCCAAGCCGTTGTGGCAGGCTCGCCGCAGCGACGATAACACCCCATCAGCGTAGGGTGACCGAGAGATGCAACAAGGCATAATGGAGTTGATGTGGAGCAGCTCCCACGTGAGCGGCAGCAACGTTCACTATGTGGAAGCGCTATATGAGCAATACCTCGCCGATCCTGCTTCTGTTCCTGAAGAGTGGCGAAGCTATTTTGAGCAGTTGCCCGATGTCGCGGGTAACTCAGGCCGCGATATTCCCCTCAGCCCCGTGCGTGACCAGTTCCAACAGTTGGCTCGCATGCGCCGTAGCACTGCTGCAGTGCCCGTCGATAGCGATGAGAGCAAGAAACAGGTCAAAGTTCTTCAGCTGATCAACGCTTACCGCTTCCGTGGGCATCAAAAAGCCGATATTGACCCGCTCAAATTGCGAACCCAGGCGCATGTGCCTGATCTTGATCTTTCATTCCACCAGCTTTCAGAAGCGGACCTGGATACCGAGTTCCAGACGGGCTCCTTCTTTCTGGGCATGGACAGGGCGCCGCTACGTGAGATTGTCGAGGCGCTGGAGCAGACTTACTGCCGTTCCATCGGCTGCGAGATCATGCATATTGTCGATACCGAGGAGAA
>DXFC01000038.1 GCA_019114645.1 Candidatus Halomonas stercoripullorum | reverse complement strand
CTTGTGGTCGGGGTGGAGGGATTCGAACCCCCGACATCCTGCTCCCAAAGCAGGCGCGCTACCAGACTGCGCTACACCCCGTCGGCCGATGTACGACCCCCGACACTTCAAAGAACCCGTGTCGAGCGCTGCGTATTCTACCCAAGAATCCAGCGCGGTCAATAGCTGCCGTAACCAATCCTTGCTTCAGGAATCACCAGACGGCTTTGCCTGTGCGTCTCACCATGCGAGAATCGGCAGCCTTCACGCAGTGAGACGGCTTGGCCTCACTGCTGTCATGACACTACCGGGGGAGACACGATGACCGCCCAACTTATCGATGGCAAAGCCATTGCCGCTCTGGTTCGCAAGCAGGTCGCACATCAGGTGGAAACGCGACAGGCAGATGGCAAACGAGCGCCCGGCCTGGCCGTCGTTGTAGTGGGTGAAGACCCCGCGTCGCAGGTTTATGTCGCCAATAAGCATCGCGCCTGCGAGCAGGTCGGCATCCTCTCCTTTCAGTATGCCCTGCCCAGCGATACGACCCAGTCGGCACTTGAACAACTGATTGATGAACTCAATGCCGATCCTCGTGTTGATGGCATATTGCTCCAGCTCCCTCTGCCGGCACATCTGGATCCACGCCCGATACTCGAGCGCATCCTGCCGCACAAGGATGTCGATGGCTTTCATCCCTACAACCTTGGTCGCCTGGCGCAACGCCTGCCTGTACTTCGCCCCTGCACGCCCAAAGGCATCATGACGCTACTGCAGGCCAGCAACCTGCCGGTACGTGGCCTGAACGCCACGGTGGTCGGGGCCTCCAACATTGTCGGCCGCCCAATGGCTCTGGAACTGATGCTGGCCGGCTGCACTACCACCATCTGTCACCGCTTCACCCGTGACCTGGAAGCCCATGTACGCCGCGCGGAACTGCTGGTGGTTGCCGTCGGCAATCCGGGACTGGTCAAGGGCGAGTGGGTACGCAAAGGCGCCATCGTCATTGATGTGGGGATCAACCGGGAAGAGGATGGCCGCCTGGTCGGTGATGTCGAGTTTGCTCCGGCAGCCGAGCGTGCCGCCTGGATCACCCCCGTACCCGGTGGCGTGGGCCCGATGACGGTCGCCTCGCTACTGGAAAATACATTGCAGGCCGCCGAGCGTCATGACGCCATGGAGCACGGCCTGACATGATCGGGAAACTCGGGTAGAATATGCGCTTCCGTTTTTTCTTCTGCGAGGCCGTCATGAGCGACAAGATGAATGTCGAAAGCTTTAACCTTGATCACACCAAGGTGAAGGCTCCCTATGTGCGCCTGGCCGACGTCAAGACCGGGCTCAATGGCGACATGATCCACAAATACGATATGCGGATCTGCCAGCCCAACCAGGACCACATGGAGATGCCGGCACTGCATTCCCTCGAGCACCTCATGGCCGAGCTGTCGCGCAACCACTCGGACCGGATCGTCGATATCAGTCCGATGGGCTGCCAGACAGGGTTTTATGTGGCACTGATCAACCATGACGACTATGACGCCGTCCTGGAGCTGCTGCAAAAGACCCTGGAAGACGTACTCGAAGCCACTGAAGTCCCGGCTTGCAACGAAGTCCAGTGCGGCTGGGCAGCCAGCCATAGCCTGGAAGGTGCCAAGCAGATCGCCCGCGGCTTCCTGGCCAAACGTGACGAGTGGACCAAGGTCTTTGCCTGATGCACTCGCCCCTTTGCCGTCTTTAGCCTTGTTATTACCCCAGAGTCACTATCACGATGAAATGCATCGGCATCATCGGCGCTATGCCGCAAGAAGTGGAACACCTCGCTTCGCTGCTTCAGGATCGCCGCACCCGGACCCATGTGGGCTGTACCTTCTATCTGGGCAAGCTGCACGGGATTGATGTCATCCTGCTGCAGTCAGGCATCGGCAAGGTCAATGCCGCCGTTGGCACGACACTGATGCTCGACCTTTACCAACCCGAAGCAATCATCAATACCGGCTCTGCCGGTGGCTTCGGCGAAGGGCTGAAAATCGGTGACGTTGTCGTGTCGAGCGAAGTGCGTCACCACGATGTGGACGCTGTCGTGTTTGGCTACGAATATGGCCAGGTGCCGCAGATGCCTGCTGCCTATCTGCCCGACCCACGCCTGGTGACTCTCGCCCGCGAGTGCGTCGAAGCGCTGGATGAAGTGAAAGTCGTAGAAGGACTGATCGCGACCGGCGACGTTTTCATGGCCAGCCTTGAGCGGGTCAACCAGGCCCGCATGCAATTTCCGACCATGCTGGCCGCCGAAATGGAAGCGGCTGCCATTGCCCAGACCTGCCACCTGTTCGGCTGCCCCTTTGTGGTGGTGCGCGCCCTCTCCGACATTGTCGGCGCTGGTGACAACCACCTTTCATTCGAGCAGTTCCTGGAACAAGCCGCTTCACATTCGGCACGCATGGTAGAGCTGATGATTGCCCGTCTGGGCCAAACGATCCCCGAAGAAAGCGTCGCACTGGCGGCGAACTGACACGCTGCAATAACCAGTCACTTTTGTTGAATAGCGTGACAAGCAACGGCCACCCGAGGGTGGCCGTTGCTTGTCACGGAACAGCTCCGGGGCTCAACCGCTTTCCTGCATTTTCCAGGTCAGCGTCTCGCCCGCCTGCAATGGCACGATGCGCTGTCCATCGCCATAGGCAAATGAAGCCGGCATGACCCACTCTTCACGCACCAATGTGATGGTGTCGGCATTACGCGGCAACTGATAGAAGTCGGGGCCGAAGTGGCTGGCAAAACCTTCCAGTCGCTCCAGGGCGCCGACTTCGTCAAATGCCATGGCATAGAGCTCAATGGCCGCCGGCGCGGTGTAGGCGCCCGCACAGCCACAGGCTGACTCCTTATCGCCCTGGGCATGCGGGGCGCTGTCTGTGCCGAGAAAAAACTTGCCACTGCCTGAAGTTGCCGCCTCCAGCAACGCTTGGCGATGCCGCTCGCGCTTGAGGATAGGCAGGCAGTAGTAATGCGGGCGAATCCCCCCGACCAGCATTCGGTTGCGGTTGAAAAGCAGGTGGTGAACAGTGATCGTGGCCGCCACATTGGCTGGGGCCTGAGTGACAAACATGGCCGCTTCAGCCGTGGTGATATGCTCGAACACCACCTTCAAATCAGGGTGCCTTTCAAGCAACGGCTTCAGGACCCGCTCGATAAAAACAGCTTCACGGTCAAAGATATCAATCTCGGCATCCGTAACCTCGCCGTGCATCAGCAGTGGCAGGCCCAGGCGTGCCATGGTGGCAATCGCCTCGTCACAGTGCGCCAGGTCGGTCACACCGGAATCGGAGTTGGTCGTAGCCCCGGCAGGATACAGCTTCACGGCATGCACCATGCCACTGGCTACGGCACGCTCAATCTCTTCCGCGCTGGTCTTGTCCGTCAGATACAGTGTCATCAAGGGGTCGAAGCTGCTGCCCTGTGGCAGGGCGGCCAAAATTCGCTGGCGATACGCCAAGGCTTGCTCAGTCGTCGTGATGGGCGGCAACAGGTTGGGCATGATGATCGCACGCCCCATCTGGCGGGCTGTAGCCGGGAGTACGGCGTGCAGCGCTGCGCCATCACGCAAGTGCAAGTGCCAATCGTCGGGTCGGGTCAAGGTGATAGCAGTCACGGCAAGTCCTGTCATTCATTAAATCAGATGGCAACAGAGTATACCGGAAGCCTTAGCGCCAGGGGCTACCCCTTGCTTTCGACCTACCAGGCACCCTCAGTTCAGCACAGCAGCCAGATTTGCCGTATCATTCAGCATGAGTTTATTGCAATAAGAGTCGCTGCCAATGCTTCGGGTTCGTCACTACGCCGATATCATCGCCATCCTGGCGGGTTTGATGTGGATCCTGTTTTATTGGTCGATCAGTGTGTCGGCTCGCATCGACAGTATTGAACCCACCCTGGCCGCGCTGCTCGCTTTAGGGGCCATGATTCTGGTCAGCTTCCTGCACCGGCCGTTTCGCGTTTACCTGAGCCGCTACCATGTACGCAAGCGGCGCACCGAGATGTGGATGCACATTCTGGCCCTGCCGATCACGCTGTCACTGCTGGTGGGCATGCTGATCGAAATCCTGATTGCCCCCATGGGCGGCCCCCAGAAACTCCTGCTGTTCAATGTGCTGGCCACCGCCGGGTGGCTGGTTTACGTGATGACCCTGGTGTTCAAATCCTTTCATCATCAGTGGCGCCGACGGCGCTCGCATAACAGCACCTGAGACCAATCAATCGCCTCCATCCCACCTAAAGCTACTTGCCTGCCTGCTCTTGCACTTGCAACTTGGCACGAATGAAGTCGGAATGACTGACGTGCAACAACTGGGCAAGGCGGCGAATACGATGCTCTTCCAGATGATGGGTCTCACCGTCAGCAAAGGCTAACGTCCACATCATGCGCACCAGTTCGCAGCGTTGGGGGTAGTCGTAGTGCTGCTTGACCAGGCTGACGAACTGATAATGATCAACAGCTTGCTCCACCTCCTCCTGTGCCAGCTGCATCAGCTCTGTCACCTCGGCGTCAGCCAAGCCAAAACGGCGCTGCAGCAGATGCTGCAGCGCCTCAAGCTCTGCCTGGTCGGTGTGATAGTCGGCGCGCACCACTTCGCACAACAGTGCTGCAGTAGCGCGCTCCAGCGTTGGCTTGGCATCTTGAGAACGCTTGGGCTCGGCCAGAGCCTGGTGGAAAAAGCGCTGGATGGTATCAAGCATAAAACGCTCTAATAGCCCATGACGCCTGGTAACCAGGTAGCCAACGGCGGTATGGCGATCAACAAGAGAATACTCAACAAGATCGGTATCAGGAACGGGAGTATCGAGACGACGATCTGAGAGTAGCGCAGACGCGTAATGCCCACCATGAGGAATAGTACCGTTCCAAAAGGCGGTGTGATGACCCCGACCGAGAGAGTGAGCACCATCACCATGCCAAAGTGAATCGGATCGAGCCCAGCTGCCAGAGCCGCGGGTATCACAATGGGGGTAAAGATAAGGATGCTCTCGATAACCGACATAAAGCAGCCGATCAACAGGAAAAACAGGGCAAAAGCGAGCAGTAATGCAACCGTCGGCATATCCAGGCTAGCCACCTGACCCGCCAGCGCCTGAGGGATGCCGATGCGCACCAGAATCCAGCCATAAAAGCTGGAAACAGCGATTATCAGCAGAATGGCAGCACTGAACATGAGTGTGCGGCTGAATGCCTGGAACAACGCCTGCCATGTCAAATCACGGTAGATCAAACCGAGCACCACGGCATAGAGTGAAGCGATGGCACCCGCTTCGGTGGGTGTGAACTTCCCGCTCCAGATGCCGCCGACAATGATAACCGGCATGAGCAAAGGAAAAAATGCGCGCTTGCCGGTGCTCAGCACCGCTCTGGCATCGAACGGTACCGGCGCGGGCATCGCCACGCGCTTCCCGGCAGCCAGCACCACCGTCATGCCCATGAACAATAGCGCCAGCAGGACACCCGGCACTATCCCCGCCAGGAACAGGGCGCCAATACTGACGTTGGCTAGCCAGCCATACACCACAAGCGCGATACTGGGGGGTAAAATCGGGCCGATAACGCTGGACGCCGCAGTAATGCCCGCGGAATACCCCGGATCGTAACCACGCTCCCGCATCGCCTTGATCTCGATGCTTCCCAGGCCTGCAGCATCAGCGACAGCTGTGCCCGACATCGTGGCGAAGATCGAGCTGGCCACCACGTTGGCATGTCCGAGGCCGCCTTTGGTGAAGCCCACTAGTGCCGTGGCGAAGTCGAAGATTCGCGTCGTGGTCGACCCTGTATTCATGATACTGGCAGCCAAAATGAAAAGCGGAATCGCCAGCAGCGTAAAGTTGTTCAGGGTTTGCACCATGCGCAAAGACAGCAACTCAACGGGCAATCCGCCCGTCCCTGTCACGGCCAGGGCCAGAAATGAGATGATGCCAATGGCCACCACTACTGGCAGGCCAAGCATCATGAGGATCAGCAAGCTCCCGACAAAAACCATGAGTTCCTGCATCAGAAGCTCTCCTGCTCGGACTGCAATGCAGCCTGCCACGCCACAGGGCCACGCACTGCCTGCCAGGATGTCACCAGCGCCATGCCGGCGAATGCGAGAAAAATACCGTAATAGAGATAGCTGAAGCTGATCCCCAGTGAGACAGTACGGTTATTGGCACTGGCGATGGACATGGTGATGGCACCCCAGGCCGCCAGGGCATAGAAGCCCGTCGAGAGCAGCCCCACCAGCCGGTGCTGCACACTGCGGGCCAAGCCGCCAAGACGGTGGCTGAAGAGGTCTACAGCGAGATGTTCAAAGCGCACGCAAGCCGAGAGCGAGCCGAAAGCCACTGCATATACCGCCAGCATAGACGCCACCTCTTCCGTCCACGGCATGCCAAGGCCCAGCAGATCGCGTGCCAGTACGGCAGCCACGATCAGTAGCATCACCGATGCCAGCAGGATCACACCCAGTGCATCGCAGATCAGGGTAACGCCCCGGAGCAAGAAATAAGCCACCCTGTCCAGCGTGCCAAGCGGGGGCTGAGAATTAGACGTCAAGGCTCGTTCCTCCAGACAAAAACGTCAGCGGTGCCCAACAGGCCGCCGCTGACGGTCAACATGACTCAATGGACGTTATTCTTCGCCCATGGCATCCGCCATGACACCATCAGCCATCTCTGACATGATGCGTTCAATAGCCGGCATTGCCGCCTCACGGAATGCCTCGATGTCCGGCTCGATAACGGTCATGCCTGCTTTTTCCAGCTCTTCGAGATAGTACATATCCAGTTCGCGCTCCACCTCGCTGCCGTGCTGACGCGCCACATGGATCGCCTCGGTAATCAGCGCCTGGTCTTCCTCTTCCAGGCCATTCCACCAGCGCGAGCTGGCTACCCAGTTCCACGGAAACTGCACGTGGCTGGTGAGAATGAGGTGGTCTTGCACCTCCCACAGACGACGCGTATAGGGCGACGACAAGGAGTTCTCGTGGCCATCGACCTGGCGGGTCTGCATGGCCAGATAGATTTCGGGTGCCGGCACGTTGACCACCTGGGCACCAATCTCCTCCCACACCTCAAGCCATACTGGCAGTGACGGCAGACGCAGGCGGAACCCCTGCAGGTCTTCGGGGGTGTGAATCGCCTTGTTAGCAGTCATGTGCCGCGGGCCGCGATGCTGGGTGCCGAAATATTTAATACCGCCCTTCTCTTCGGCAAGCTCGATGAGACTCTGACCCGAGGGACTCTCCATATAGGCGTCAACCTCATCCCAGGTCGAGAAGACGAAAGGTACGGTGATGGCGTCGTACTCAGGCGCGTACTGCTGACGCCAGTTGCCGCCCGTAATGGAGAGCTGGGTCTGCCCCAGATTGAGCAACTCCAGAACCGCGTTTTCACCGCCCAGTGTACCTGCAAGGAAAGGCCGCACATTGAAGCGCCCAGGGGCCTGCTCTTCCAGATACTCGGCAAAACGCTCGACAGCGGCGCTCTCCGAGCCGCCTTCGCTCATGGTGTTATTGACTTGTATCTCAATGGTGTTGGCAAGCGCGAGCGGAGCGCTCAACATGCCAAGTGCCGCCAGCGTGGCAAGCAATGACTTGCGCATGGGTGTTCTCCTGAACGTTATCGTTATGTGAAGCTAGTGTTGATGCTTGGCTGATCTTGAAACAAGCCCGAGTGATGCTCAAATCGGCTTTGATGAAGGCAGCCTTCGCCAAATACGATGCCTCGCCATTTTTGTTTCGGCCTCGGATCCGTTCGGCCAGTGTCCGCCAAGGCATGCGACCAATGGCTAATCCCCAGCCCTTGTTCAACCCGTTTTGATACTGTGTTCCCAACGGGAGAGTTCATTATGCACGAAACCACGCCCATCGTATTTATCACGGGTGCTACATCAGGAATCGGCGAAGCCTGTGCGGAAGCGTTTGCGGCAGCCGGTTGGGGCCTCGTCCTGACCGGGCGGCGCCGGGAGCGTCTCGAAGCCTTGCAACATCGCCTCGGCAGCACGGTGCCAACCCATATCGCGGAACTGGATATCACTGACCGGCAGGCCATAGAGCAAAGTGTCAGCTCCCTCCCACCCCGCTTCGACACCCCCAAGGTACTGATCAACAATGCCGGTTTGGCCTTGGGCAAGGGGCCGGCACAAAGCGCGGATCTCGATGATTGGCACCGCATGATTGATACCAACATCAAGGGGCTGGTCAGCATCACGCGCCTGCTATTACCGCGACTGATCGCCTATGGCGCAGGGGCTACGGTGATCAATATCGGCTCCATTGCCGGACATACCCCCTACCCGGGTGGCCATGTCTATGGTGCCTCGAAGGCTTTCGTTGAACAGTTCAGCTACAACTTGCGCTGTGATGTGAGTGCCGCGGGGGTGCGCGTGACCGACCTGGCGCCAGGCATGACTGTCAGCGAGTTCACCCAAGTACGCATGCAAGGCGACCGCAGCGTTGCCGAGCGCTACTATGCCGGCACGCAACCGCTTATGCCCGCCGACGTGGCCTCACAAGCGCTGCACATTGCCGAGTTGCCGCCACACATGAACATCACCCGGCTCGAAGTCACTCCACTGTGTCAGCAGTGGGCACCATTCAACATTTTACGCGAGACATGAGGCTGCGCTGTCAGCAAGATGATCGACCAGGTGGCGTGCGATAAGCGATAACCCCGAATAGCGCCGAATACCGATCACCAGCTCTCGCTTCGCCCAGGTGTCGCTCAGGGGGATGCTGCGTAGCTTGAGATCGCGCAGATCACGGTAGATGGTTTTCTCGGGCAGAATGCCGACCCCCAGGCCGTGGTGGATCATGCGGCAGATACCATCAAAACTGCGTACCTGAATGCGCATGCGCAACGTTTCTCCCGCCTGGCCTGCTTGTTCATGCAATAACGCCTGCAGGGAGGTGTCTTGCTGCAGACCAACAAAGTCATAGCGGGTTGCTTCGTGAAACGCCAACGAATCGTAGGTCGCCAGGGGGTGATCGACCGGGGTCACCAGTACGAGACGATCGCTGCGGTATGGCAGCAGCTGGAGGCTATCGCACGGCACGTGGCCGGCGAAAATGCCCACGTCCGTCAACCCATCACGCACAGCTGCAATCACGTCAGAGCTGACACGCTCTTGCAGGTCAATTTTAACTTGCGGATAGCGCTGTGAAAAAGTGCTCAGGTCACGAGGCAGAAAAGCGATGATGGCTGAGGTATTGGAGTGCATCCGCACGTGCCCCTTGACCCCTTCTCCATACTCGCTCAATTCGGCCGAGAGTCGTTCCAGATTCTCCAGAATACGCCGCGCATGATGGAGAAATGCATGCCCCGCCGGGGTCAGTTCCACGCCTCGGGGGCGCCGATAAAGCAGGGAGGTTCCAAAATGGGACTCAAGATCGCTGATGCGCTTGCTGACTGCCGCCAAGGCGAGATGCTCGCGCTCGGCCGCAGCCGTAAGCCGGCCTTCATCGGCAATCGACACGAAAAGCTTTAAGGTAACGAAATCGAAGCGGCGCAAAGCTGAGTCCCCCTCTAACCGATCCTGTAATGATACGGCATGGGTTCGCCAAAAACGAAATCATGCTTCCTGTTTTCTTAATTGTTGTCGCCCCGCTTCTCACTCATGCTGCTTTCATTTCGTTCAAGGAGGGCCACGCTAATGCTACCGGAAGAACGCCGCCTGCCACTCGACGGGTTGAAGGTTCTGGAGTTGGGGCAATTGATTGCCGGCCCCTTTGCCACCAAATTGCTGGGTGAATTCGGCGCCGATGTCATCAAGATCGAGCCACCGGGAACCGGAGATCCGCTTCGTCGCTGGCGAATGATCGAGGAAGGCACCTCGCTCTGGTGGCACGTCCAGACCCGCAACAAGCGCTCGGTATCCCTTGATCTACGCAGCGAGGAAGGCCAGGACCTGGTACGCCGCTTGGTTGCAGAAGCGGACATCCTGGTGGAAAACTTTCGTCCCGGCACCCTGGAGGGTTGGGGGCTCGGTTGGGACGCGCTCAGCGCCATCAACCCGGGACTGATCATGGTGCGCATATCCGGCTATGGCCAAACCGGCCCCTACCGGGACAAGCCCGGCTTCGGCGTGATTGGCGAGGCCATGGGTGGTCTGCGTTACCTGACCGGCCATCCGGGGCAACCTTCTGTACGGGTCGGCGTCAGCATCGGCGACTCGCTCTCCGCGCTGTATGCCGTGATTGGCGCTTTGCTGGCACTCCAGGAGCGGGGCCGCAGCGGCAAGGGTCAAGTGATCGATATCGCCCTGTATGAATCGGTTTTTGCCATGATGGAGAGCCTACTGCCGGAGTACGATGCCAGCGGCGAGAGCCGTCAACCCAGTGGCAGTGCCCTGCCAGGCATCACGCCGTCGAACGCCTACCGTACCTGCAATGGCGATTACGTGCTGATCGCCGGTAATGGTGACAGCATCTTTAAACGCCTCATGCAGGTAATCGGACGCTCCGATCTCGCTGACGACCCTGCTCTTGCGCATAACGATGGCCGCTCACAGCAAGCAGATCGGATCGACAACGCCATCGAAGCCTGGACCTTAACCCGCACCCGTGACGATATTCTCAGTCAACTCGATGCCGCGCGAGTCCCTGCCGGCTACCCCTACACGGCCGCCGATATCGCCCACGACCCTCATTATCTCGCCCGTGAAATGATTCAGAGCCTGACTCGACCCAACGGCAAGCCGCTCAAGGTGCCTGGCGTATTGCCCAAGCTGAGCGCCACCCCAGGCCGGCTTGGCAACGGGGGCCCCACGCTCGGCCAGCATACCGACGAGGTGCTCGACGAGCTGGGAATAGACACCGACACACGAGACAAACTGCGCCAGGCCGGCATCATCTGATGGGCGCTGGCATGCGCGAGGAGAGCTGCATGACAACACTGCAAATCAACGAGGTGGCACCCCGGGATGGCCTGCAGATCGAAGCCCGGTTCGTTCCCACCGAGGCGAAAATTCGCCTCATCGACGCGCTCTCGGCCACAGGGCTGGCACGCATCGAGGCGACCTCTTTTACCTCGCCCAAGGCGATTCCCAACCTGCGCGATGCAGAAGAGGTGGTGCGCGGTATTCAGCGCCGGGCGGGCGTAGGCATCACCGTGCTGGTACCCAACCAGCGCGGCTGCGAGCGGGCCTTGGCCTGCGGCGTCGACGAAATCAATCTCGTCATGTCGGCCAGTGATTCTCACGGCCTCGCCAATCTCCGCATGACTCCCGAGCAGTCGCTTGAGCGTTTCACTGACATTCTCGCCGCCACCGAAGGCAACGGTGTCTTCGTCAATGCCTCGTTGTCAACCAGTTTCGGCTGCCCGTTCGAAGGCGCTGTTCCTCAGGCGCGCGTGCTGGAACTGGTAGAGCGCTTGCTCGCTCTAGGCGTTGAAGGTATTACTCTGTGTGATACGACGGGCATTGCCAACCCCGATCAGGTCGCTAGACTCTGTGAGTCGGTGCGGTCACAGTGGCCCGCTACGCCCTTTACGTTACATTTTCACAAT
>DXFC01000037.1 GCA_019114645.1 Candidatus Halomonas stercoripullorum | reverse complement strand
GGACCGGTAGTTCAGTTGGTTAGAATGCCGGCCTGTCACGCCGGAGGTCGCGGGTTCGAGCCCCGTCCGGTCCGCCACGATGTCACAGTGCTAGATCAGACCCCACTTGATCCAGCAGGTCTTACCGCCTTTGGCGCCTGTGCTGCCCAGTTTTTGGGTGATTAGCTCAGTTGGTTAGAGCACCAGCTTCACATGCTGGGGGTCACTGGTTCGAGTCCAGTATCACCCACCAAGCGGACCGGTAGTTCAGTTGGTTAGAATGCCGGCCTGTCACGCCGGAGGTCGCGGGTTCGAGCCCCGTCCGGTCCGCCATCGAATGACAGACCCCCGAGCTTCGGCTCGGGGGTCTTTTCGTATTGGTTTCGCAACAGGTTTTTCTTTTGCGCCTTGCATTCGACTATCATACAGTTGTTTGAAATGCCTGTGACTCGACCAAGGAGAAGTTCGGCGTGCGCTATCCTCATCTTTTTCAACCGCTTGAGGTGGGTCATCTGACATTGCCCAACCGTGTGTTGATGGGCTCCATGCATACCAATCTCGAAGAGGCTCCTAATGGTTTCGAGCGCCTAGCGGTTTTTTATGCCGAGCGGGCCCGTCAAGGCGTTAGTCTGATCGTCACTGGCGGGATTGCACCGAACCCCGAAGGGGCGGTATTCCAGGGAGCCGCTACGCTAGAGCGCCAGAGTCAGCTAGCCGATCATCAGCGTGTCACAGCGGCGGTACACGCCGAAGGGGGGCATATCTGCATGCAGATCTTGCATGCGGGCCGTTACGCCTATACACCCGAGCTGGTTGCTCCATCAGCGATTCAGGCCCCGATCAACCCCTTCATGCCGCGGGAACTTGGCTCTACAGAGATAGAGCAGCAGATTTCCGATTATGTGCGCTGCGCTGTTCTGGCCCGTGAGGCTGGCTATGACGGTGTTGAGGTGATGGGTTCGGAAGGCTATCTGATCAACCAGTTTCTGTGCTTGCGTACCAACCAGCGCGATGATCAATGGGGTGGCCCATTTGAGAACCGCATGCGTTTTGCTGTCGAGATCGTTTCGCGTATTCGTGAGGCGGTGGGCCAGGATTTCTTGATCATCTTCCGGTTGTCGATGATTGATCTGGTCGAAGAAGGGAGTACCTGGGAAGAGGTGGTACAGCTCGGGCGTGCCATCGAGAGCGCAGGCGCCAGTCTGATCAACACCGGAATCGGCTGGCACGAGGCGCGGATACCGACCATCGTCACCAGTGTGCCGCGGGCGGCATTCACCGAAGTGACACGGCGCATGAAAGCCGAGCTCGCCATCCCATTGATCACTACCAACCGTATCAACATGCCGGATGTCGCCGAGCGTGTGCTTGCCGAAGGGCATGCAGACATGGTGTCCATGGCGCGTCCTTTCCTCGCCGATCCGGCCTGGGTAAGCAAGGCAGCCGAAGGACGTGACGAAGAGATCAATACTTGCATCGCTTGTAACCAGGCGTGCCTTGACCACACCTTCCAGGGCAAGTTGACCTCCTGTCTGGTCAATCCCCAGGCGTGTCACGAGACCGAGCTAATCGTTGAGCCAGCCGAAACCGTACGCGATGTTGCTGTGGTGGGTGGTGGTCCGGCGGGCCTGGCGGCGGCACTGACGGCTGCCCGTCGTGGCCATCGGGTGGTATTGTTCGAGCGCGACCGGGAATTGGGTGGTCAGTTCAACCTGGCGCGCAAGATCCCGGGGAAGGAAGAGTTTGACGAAACCCTGCGCTACTTCAAGGTGATGCTCGCCAAGTACGGTGTGGTGGTAAAGCTGGGGTGTGAAGCGGACCTCCAGACACTGCGCGACTTCGATGCGGTGGTTCTGGCCTCCGGCGTGCGTCCACGGCGCCTGGAGTTGCCGGGTATCGAGCATGCCAAGGTGCTCAGCTATCCCGAGGCGATCCTGAATCCCCAACAGGTCGGACAGCGGGTGGCGATTATTGGTGCTGGCGGCATTGGCTTCGATGTTGCCGAGTTACTGACCCATGTGGGGCAGCCCGCGCTTGACCGTGAAGCCTGGTGTGCCGAGTGGGGGGTGGACCTGAACGTGACCGAGCGTGGCGGTTTGTGTCGCCCCGAGCTGCCGGAAACGCCACGCCAGGTCTACCTGCTGCAGCGCAAGTCCTCCAAACCCGGCAAGGGCCTGGGTAAATCAACCGGGTGGGTGCACCGGCTATCGCTACGCCATCGTGGGGTCGAAGCGCTGGCCGGCTGCGAATACATCGGCATCGACGATGCCGGCCTGACATTCGGATTCAAGAGGAGTCTCGTCTACTTGAGGTGGATAGCGTAGTGATCTGTGCCGGTCAGGAGCCGGTGCGTGAACTGCTGGAGCCGCTCAAGCAGGCCGGGGTCGTGGTACAGCTGATCGGTGGGGCCGACGAAGCTGCCGAGCTCGACGCCAAGCGGGCTATCGAGCAGGGGACACGGGCCGCAGCCGGGCTCTAGCCACAAATGCTTGACCTTCATGCCCGACCGAATGGCACGCCAAGTGCCGCTCGGTCGGGCATTTTTGTACAGGTCTCGGCTTCTGTTTTGCTCTAGCGTTGATTGTTTCCCGCCCAGACTGGCGCGAAGTGGCTAGGCTGATAAGTAACCCGTGGCGGTTTATTAGGGTTGGTTGGCCAGGGGCAAGGCAAACAGGAGGCTTCGATGAGCATCTTCGATCATGTGCAAAACCGCTTCTCTCGTGTCCAGCAGGAAGAAATGAGCCTGCAGGAGTACCTGGAGCTGTGTCGCGAAGACCCTATGGCTTATGCCAGTGCCGCCGAGCGGATGCTGCAGGCCATTGGCGAGCCCGAGGTGATCGATACCGCCAAGGATCCACGGCTTTCACGTATTTTTTCCAACAAGGTCATCCGCCGCTACCCGGCCTTTTCCGAATTTTATGGCATGGAAGAGGCGATTGAGCAGATCGTGGCGTATTTCCGCCATGCCGCCCAGGGGCTCGAGGAGCGTAAGCAGATTCTCTATCTGTTGGGGCCGGTGGGCGGTGGCAAGTCGTCACTGGCCGAGCGGCTCAAACTGTTGATGGAGTGCGTCCCTTTCTATGCCATCAAGGGGTCGCCGGTATACGAGTCGCCGCTGGGGCTGTTTTCGCCGGAAGAGGATGGTGAGCTGCTGGAGAAGGAGTACGGCATCCCGCGTCGCTATGTGAAAAGCATCATGTCGCCTTGGGCAGCCAAGCGTCTCAAGGAGTACGGCGGCGATATTTCGCAATTCAAGGTGGTGCGGCTCTATCCGTCGCGACTCAATCAGGTCGCCATCTCCAAGACCGAGCCGGGTGACGAGAACAATCAGGACATCTCGTCGCTGGTGGGCAAGGTCGATATCCGCCAGCTTGAGCTCTACTCCCAGGATGATCCCGATGCCTACAGCTTCTCCGGTGGGCTGTGCAAGGCCAATCAGGGCCTGATGGAGTTTATCGAAATGTTCAAGGCACCGATCAAGGTGCTGCACCCCCTCCTTACCGCGACCCAGGAGGGCAACTACAACCCCACCGAAGGCATGGGGGCGATTCCCTTCGAGGGCATGGTGCTGGCGCACTCCAACGAGAGTGAATGGCAGGCTTTCCGCAACAATCGCAATAACGAGGCTTTTCTCGATCGGGTCTATATCGTCAAGGTGCCGTACTGCCTGCGGGTGACCGAAGAGATCAAGATCTATCAGAAGCTGCTGGAGCACTCCTCGCTGGCGAACGCGCCCTGTGCGCCGGATACCCTGCGCTTGCTGGCACAGTTCTCGGTACTGTCGCGGCTCAAGGAGCCGGAAAACTCCAACGTCTATTCCAAGATGCGTATCTATGATGGGGAGAATCTCAAGGATACCGATCCCAAGGCCAAGTCGATCCAGGAGTATCGTGATGCCGCCGGCGTGGACGAGGGCATGGATGGGCTCTCGACCCGTTTCGCTTTCAAGATTCTGTCGAAGGTATTCAACTTCGACAATCACGAGATCGCCGCCAACCCGGTACATCTGCTCTACGTGCTGGAACAGCGCCTGGAGCAAGAACAGCTGCCAAAAGAGACCTTTGAGCGATATTTGCGCTATATCAAGGAATTCCTGGCGCCTCGCTACGTTGACTTCATCGGCAAGGAGATTCAGACGGCGTATCTTGAGTCCTACTCCGAATACGGCCAGAACATCTTCGACCGCTATGTCACCTACGCCGATTTCTGGATTCAGGATCAGGAGTACCGTGACCCCGAGACCGGCGAGCTGTTTGATCGCCAGGCGCTCAATGAGGAACTGGAGAAGATCGAGAAGCCGGCAGGTATCTCCAATCCCAAGGATTTCCGCCACGAGGTGGTCAATTTCGTGCTGCGGGCGCGTGCCCAGAACAACGGCATGAACCCCAGCTGGCAATCCTACGAGAAGCTGCGCGGGGTGATCGAACACAAGATGTTCGCCAACACCGAGGAGCTGCTG
>DXFC01000326.1 GCA_019114645.1 Candidatus Halomonas stercoripullorum | reverse complement strand
TCTGGCAGGCCAATATCGTTCAGCTATTGATGCTGGCGGGGCTGTTGATCTGGTGGTTTCGGCTGGCACCCGCCCACGACCGACTCTGGTCGGATGATGTCAAACACCTGGCAACGGGTGAGGTAGAAGGTAATTGGCTGACGCTGCATCATGTACGCGACTTCGACTGGCGTACTCGTGATGAGGCGGAAGTCCAGTGGCAAACCCGCAGCTATGATCTCGACCGCCTCGACTCGGTGGACATGATTGTCTCCAGCTGGGGCAGGCCGGGGGTGGCCCATGTGATGATCTCGTTTGGCTTCGAGGGCGAGAACTTTGTGCTGTTCTCGGTGGAGGTACGCCGTTTGAAGGGAACGCGTTTCTCCGAGATCGGCGGTTTCTTCCGTCAATACGAGCTGGCGGTTGTGGCTGCCGAGGAACGTGATGCGCTGGGCTTGCGTGCCGAGATACGTGACGAGCGGGTGTCACTGTATCGGCTATATCTGCCGCGCAAAGCGATGCGCTCCCTGCTCCTGGCTTATGTCGAGGAGGCCAATAGGCTTGCCGATTCGCCCCGTTTCTACAATACCATTACTGCCAACTGCACTACGCTGATCTTTGTGCTTGCCCGCAGCATTGGGGCGCGCTTGCCGCTCGACTACCGCCTGCTGATGACTGACAGGTTACCGAGTTACGCTTTCAAGATAGGCGGGTTATGGCCGGGCCATTCACTTGCCAAGCTGGAAGAGCGTGGCCGCATCGATAAGCGAGCACGTCGCGTCCATCGTGCAGACGATTTTTCTCAACGTATCCGTGAAGGGGTGCCGGGATGGGAGAGGGGGGCTATCTTGGCACCGAGGGTGATAAAAAATGGTGGGAGAACGGCTCCGCCGAGCGAACCATCGCGCAGCGATGGCGGGTAGAGTGAGTTCCACTGAAAAAAACGCCACGAACCGGGTTCGTGGCGTTGCAGTCTCCTTAGGGCATTGTCCCTTATGCCATGCTTTCCGCTCCGGGCCTCCTGCCCGGTCGCATCCGTGTCGCAGCTCGACAGTGTCCCTTGTCTTCCCCGTGGGGTAGGGTCTTTATCGCATCAGATGATGACAAGGATATTAAGATTTTTTATGTGTAGCGGACTCTTCCAGCGAACGCAGTAGCCCACGCAGCAGCGAAAGCTCCTTGCGACTGGGTTGGGCGCGGGCAAATAGCGCCTGTAGCCGGGCTTCAGTTTGGGCGTGGGGTTGCGTAAGAAATCCACTGACTTGCATGACGCGGCTCAAGTGCGCATGAAAGTGAGAGAGTTGCTCCCGGGTTGGTTGGCGCTCCTCGACAGGCGGCAAGCGATCAGTAGCTTGCTCGGGGCGTAAGCGCCAGGCTTTGTAGGTTTCGTAGCACAGCACCTGTACCGCCTGGGAGAGGTTGAGGATACCGTAGTCCGGATTGGCGGGAATGCTGACTTGATGACTACAGCAGCGGATTTCGTCGCTGGTGAGCCCGAAGCGCTCGCGGCCAAACACCAGTGCCACGGGATCGGTGATAGCGGTGTCCACTAACTCACGGCCCATCGCCTCGGGCTCGTCGTAATGCGGCAGGGGCAGGCTGCGCAGGCGGGCACTGGCGCCGACAACCTGTACGCAGTCGGCTACCGCTTCTGCAAGTGTGCCAACCACCCGGGCGTTATCAATCACCTCCTCGGCACCGGCGGCCAGCTGTGAAGCCTCAGGGTCAGGAAAGCAGCGTGGATTGACCAGTACCAGGTCATTGAGGCCCATGGTCTTCATGGCCCGCGCCGAAGCTCCGATATTGCCGGGATGATAAGTTTGTACGAGAACGATGCGGATATTGGAGAGCATGGAAGGGCGCCAAAAAAGTGGAGGAGCAAACAGTGGCGGCAAGGATAAAGAAAAACCCCGCCGGTTTGCACCGGCGGGGTTAGCTTCAGGCGTAGGCCCGGGTCGCTGGGACAGCGTTACATCATGCCGCCCATGCCACCCATTCCACCCATGCCGCCCATGTCCGGACCGGCATCCTTCTCTTCCGGATCGTCGGCGATCATGCACTCGGTGGTGATCATCAGGCCGGCAATGGAGCCCGCTGACTGCAGCGCTGTGCGGGTCACTTTGGCCGGGTCGAGTACACCCATTTCGAACAGGTCACCGTACTCGCTGGTCTGAGCGTTGTAGCCGAAGTTGCCTTCGCCTGCCTTCACCTCGTTGATGATGACAGAGGCTTCTTCACCGGCGTTGGTCACGATCTGACGCAGCGGAGCTTCCATGGCGCGACGCGCAATGGTGATACCGTGGCTCTGGTCTTCGTTATCGCCCTTGAGGTCCTGCAGCTTGGTCAGAACGCGTACCAGAGCGGTACCGCCACCAGGCACGACACCCTCTTCAACGGCAGCGCGGGTAGAGTGCAGGGCGTCTTCGACGCGAGCCTTCTTCTCTTTCATTTCCACTTCAGTGGCGGCACCCACGCGGATAACGGCAACGCCGCCAGCCAGCTTGGCGACACGCTCCTGCAGCTTCTCGCGATCGTAGTCGGAGGAAGTTTCCTCGATCTGCGCGCGAATCTGGTTCACGCGAGCTTCGATGTCGCCTTCGTTACCGGCGCCGTCGATGATCGTGGTGTTCTCCTTGGACATGGTGATGCGCTTGGCGCTGCCCAGGTGGTCCAGGTTGGCCTGCTCGAGGTTCAGACCCACTTCTTCGGAGATCACGGTGCCATTGGTCAGGATGGCGATATCCTGCAGCATGGCCTTGCGACGATCACCGAAGCCGGGCGCCTTGGCGGCTGCGACCTTGACGATGCCGCGCATGTTGTTGACTACCAGGGTAGCCAGCGCTTCACCTTCGATGTCTTCCGCGATGATGGCCAGCGGCTTGCCGGACTTGGCTACCGCTTCCAGCACCGGCAGCAGCTCGCGGATATTGGAGATCTTCTTGTCAACCAGCAGCAGGTAGGGGTCTTCCAGCTCGACCGCCATGGTGTCCTGGTTGGTGACGAAGTAGGGTGACAGGTAGCCACGATCGAACTGCATGCCTTCAACGACTTCCAGTTCGTCCTCGAAGCCACGGCCTTCGTCGACAGTGATGACGCCTTCTTTACCGACCTTCTCCATGGCCTCGGCGATGATTTCACCGATGCGCTTGTCGCCGTTGGCGGAGATGGTGCCAACCTGGGCGATGGAAACGGAGTCAGTGCAGGGTACGGCCAGCGCCTGGATTTCCTTGACGGCGGCGGTGACAGCCTGGTCGATACCGCGCTTGAGGTCCATCGGGTTCATGCCGGCGGTCACGCCTTTCAGGCCTTCGGTTACGATAGCCTGGGCCAGCACGGTCGCGGTGGTGGTACCGTCACCCGCAACATCGGAGGTCTTGGAAGCGACTTCCTTGACCATCTGCGCGCCCATGTTTTCGAACTTGTCTTTGAGCTCGATCTCTTTGGCGACGGAGACGCCGTCTTTGGTAACCGTAGGAGAACCAAAGGACTTGTCCAGTACCACGTTGCGACCCTTCGGGCCCAGAGTGGCTTTAACCGCGTTTGCCAGGGTGTCAACACCACGGGCCATGCGCTTACGGGCGTCGTCGGAGAACTTGACTTGTTTCGCTGCCATTTTTCGCTACTTCCTGTGATTTCGTGAACGTCTGATGGGAACGGAGTAAATAGGTGTGCTTAGCCTTCGACCACGGCGAGAATGTCGGACTCACTCATGATCAGCACTTCTTCACCATCGATTTTCTGCTTCTCAACGCCAAAGCCATCCTTGAAAATCACGTTGTCGCCGACTTTGACGTCCAGCGGGCGCACGTCGCCGCTGTCGAGAATCCGACCATTACCGACGGCGAGTACTTCACCACGAGTCGGCTTTTCCTGGGCACTGCCAGGAAGCACGATACCGCCTGCAGTTTTTTGCTCTTCTTCAACGCGACGGACGATGACGCGATCGTGCAAGGGACGGATGTTCATTGCTCACGTTCTCCTGATGTCAATTTGCCATACATGGCGGTTCATCACTCTCTTCCGGTGAGACCGGAAGCGGGAGGCGAGAAGGCCTGCCCTTGTTAAGGACACCGGGCGTTGCCCAGCGCCGAATTCTTTGCTGATGCCTAGAATGGGGACGGCAAAATCACTTTCAAGGGCTGCGAGTAAAATTTTTTCATTTACGGACAAATCTCAGTGGCGAATGCCGGGTACGCGGCAGTTTGTGCGTTGTCGCGAGGAGTGGCAAAGTTCATGTCTTGGTACAGACCACTGCACAAAGGACAAAAAATGCAGCTGCAGAAGAGAGTGATCGCCATTACGGGGGGCGCGCGGGGCCTGGGCTTTGCGACGGCTCGTCACCTGGGAGCCAAGGGGGCTACCGTGGCGCTGATGGATCGAGATGGCGCTGAGCTGGAGCACGCTCTGGCCGTGCTCAAATCAGAAGGTATCGCGGCACAGGCTTTTTGTCTGGATGTGGCGAGTGAGGCATCGGTGGAAGCGGCTTTCGCGGATGTGGCCGGCTCGCTGGGGCCGGTGGCTGGATTGGTCAATAATGCCGGAATTTTGCGCGATGGATTGTTGATCAAGGCAAAGGAGGGCAGGGTCGAGAAGCGTTTGCCGCTGGCGCAGTGGCAGCAGGTCATCGATGTGAACCTGACGGGGGTCTTCCTCTGCGGGCGTGAAGCAGCAACCCAGATGGCCGAGGCGCAGCAGCCCGGTGTGATCGTCAATATTTCCAGTATCTCGCGTGCCGGTAACATTGGGCAGAGCAATTATGCTGCAGCCAAGGCGGCCGTGGTGGCACTGACTACCACCTGGGCCAAAGAGCTGGCACGCTATGATATTCGCGTGGGTTGTGTGGCGCCGGGCTTTATCCAGAGCGACATGACCGCTTCGATGCGTGAAGACATGCTGGAAAAGATGACGGCGGGTGTGCCGCTCCGGCGCCTGGGAGAGCCTGGTCATATTGCCCAGAGCGTTGCCTTCATCTTTGAAAATGACTACTTCACCGGCCGGATCATCGAGTGTGACGGCGGGCTGCGGATCTGATTTCAGCAAAAAAGCAGCGAGGCCGGCATTAAACCGGCCTCCAATGCATCTAGAAGCTTACCTGGTCGCGCAATGCCTCGACGGTGCTGGCGCCAATGCCGCTGACCCGGGTCAGATCCTCGGCAGATTCAAACTCGCCGTTGGCTTCGCGCTCATCAATGATCGCCTGGGCACGGCTCGGGCCGACGCCGGGCAGCTCGGTCAGTAGTTCTGCGTCGGCCGTGTTGACGTTGATCGGGGCGACTTCCTGAGCCATGGCTGTGCCGGCGAAGCTTAACACCAGTGCAAGTAGCAGACCCTGTACGATCCCTTTCATCTTTTTCTCCTGTCCTTATTGGGAAGACTCGACGCCGTGTGACGCCGTTGTCCAAGCTAATCGAGATGAGTCGGAATCGTGAGTGCCATATCACGCTTTTCTACGTAAGAAATAAGCGATAAAAAAAGCGTGCCATTTGCTTACAGCTCGTAAGTTTTGGTCACGGAGCCTGGGTGAGTAAGGCGTCGGTGCGAGCGGCCAGGATGAAGTCGTTCTTGTGCAGGCCGTTGATGGCGTGTGTCCACCAGAACACGGTGACCTTGCCCCATTCGGTCAGCAGGGCCGGGTGGTGGCCTGCCTGCTCGGCGAGGTCACCCACCTGGTTAGTAAACGCCAGGGCCTGCTTGAAATTGCGAAACGCGAAAACCCGCTCAAGTTGCGGGATACCGTCGCGTTGGACCAGGCTCCATTCGGGAATCTCGCGCTGGAGGGTCTTGATCTCCTGCTCGCTGACTGGCGGTGCATCACTACGACACGCTTCGCATGGTTGTTGGGCGAGTTGACTCATGACGTTCTCACTCTCCTGTTGCGGAATCGAGTGGCTGCAAAGACGCCACACGCTGGCGAATATCAGCGTAGCGATAGGCTTCCAGTGCTGCAAAGCCGCTTAGACGGCGCGCCTTGAGCCGGGTGAGCAGCGGGTTGGTGAGACCACAGAGAAAGCGCGCCAGCAGATCGGGGGTAACGGGGTGGGGATCGTGGCTCGCATGCAGCTGTTGAACCAGTTCAGCAATGAACCGCTCAAGAGTGGCGTCTTCCAAGGGTGCCAGGGGCTCAGCAGTGGGCAGGCGGGCAACGTGACCGCGACAGGCCGAGCAGTGGCCACACTGCCGGGGAGCTTGCTCATCGCCGAACCACTCGGCGAGTCGATAGCTCAGGCAGGCCTCGCTTTCAAAAAGCGCCAGCATGGCGTGCAGCCGGTCAATTTCGGCGCGCTCCTTGTCGCGGAAATAGGCATGCAGCTCCCGGGTCAGGGTGTCAGCGTCGAAATCGTGGCGCAGCACCTCGTATACCTCGGTCATCTGCTTGCTTTCGAGCACCATCCAGCCTTGGGCAACGAAGTAGTCCAGTGCGGTGAGCACCCGGGCGCGTTCCACTTTCAGGTTACGCTCCTGGCCCAGACGTGCCAGGACCTCGAAATCCAGGGTGAACCAGGTGCGGGCGCGCTGCGAAGCATCCAGGATCGCCTGGACGAAGGCTGCACGTTCCCCCTGAAAACGAGCCACCAGAGTCTCGGGTGTGTCGTGCAGACGGAAGCGGTACTCAGCGAAGTAGCTGTAGCGTGGCGTAATGATGCTACGCAGCTCCAGTTGCACCAGCAAGGTCTTGAGCGGAAGCAGGCGGATATTACTGTGCTGCGAGAGTGAGTTGACGACCAGTTCCCATTGGGAAGTTGCACTCTCTTGCCTGACGGCCAGCAACTCATTGATCACTCGCCGAATGCCGTAGGGTTCCGGCGTGTCGCCGTAGACAAAGTTTTCCAGCACATTGACATGGTCACGCCCGGCCAGCATCAGACAGTCCGCGGGTTGGCCGTCGCGTCCGGCACGGCCGATCTCCTGGCTGTAGTTCTCCACGGATTTGGGCAGGTCGAAGTGCACCACGTTACGAATATCGGCTTTGTCGATACCCATGCCAAAAGCAATGGTGGCGACAATACAGGGCATATGGCCGGCCATGAAGTCACGCTGGATATATTGACGCCTCTCGCTGTCGAGCCCGGCGTGGTAAGCGGTAGCGGCGAGCCCTGCTTTGTTTAAATAGGCGGCCAGGCGCTCGGCGGTTTGCTGCAGGGTGACGTAGACGATAGTGGATTGGGGAGACTGAGCCTCAAGCCTGGGGCGCAGCCAGTCGACCAATTGACGAGCCCGCGCTTCCGCCGGCACTGGCGCCACTTCCAGGTTCAGGTTGGGCCGATAGAAGCCAGTAGCTATCACGTCGTTTTCAGCAATATCGAAGCGTTCGCGCATATCGGCGATGACCCGCGGCGTGGCGGTGGCCGTCAGCAGCAGTACCTGCGGAATGCTGAACTCATGGCGGTAATGGGGTAACTTGAGATAATCGGGGCGGAAATTATGACCCCACTCCGAAATGCAGTGCGCCTCATCAATGACCAGCAGCGAGATCGGCACGCGGCGGATAAAGGCGCGGAAACGCTCGTTCTTGAGTCGCTCCACCGAGACCATGAGGATGCGAATGTCACCGCGTGTGACACCCTCCATCACCGCTGCCGTCTCTTCGTGGCTCTGGCCCGAGTCGATGCTGGCGGCAGCGATATTGTGCCGGGCCAGGAAAGCGAGCTGGTCCTGCATCAGCGCCAGTAAAGGCGAGATCACCAGCGTCAGCCGGGGCAAATGCAGCGCCGACAGTTGGTAGCACAGCGACTTGCCCGAGCCGGTGGGAAAGATCGCTGCCGCAGAACGGCCAGCGACGATCGCCTCGATCACCGGACGCTGACCGGGACGAAAGTCGTTATAGCCGAACACATCTTTTAGCGTTTGCTGAATCATTGAAGCGTTCCTTGCTTTGTCGTTTTGCTGTTTGGGGGCGGCAGGTAGAATACCCGCATCGGATTAACACATCACTGGTACAAGGACGCAGCATGGCCCACCTGCTACGCATCGTGATGATTCACGGCCACCTCGAAGGTGTGGTTGAACTCAGTGTGAATGGCCACACCAATATCTGTGGCACCAACGCTTCGGGTAAAACCACCCTGCAGCGTCTGATTCCCGTATTCTATGGTGAGCTACCCAACCGGGTGGTACCCAAGACGCGGCTCAAGTTCGACGCTTTCTATCTTCCCCATCGCAATAGTTATCTTATCTATGAATATCGTCGCGAAGAGGGTGATATTTGCCAGGCGGTGCTGACCCGCAAGAGTGAAGGCGGGGTGGAGTACCGCTTTGTGGCCGCTCCTTACCGGCCGGAAGATTATCTGGTGCAGAGCGAGGACCGGGCGACAGCGGAAATCAGGGTGACAGCGCTGGAATACGCCCAGTGGTTGAGCGGACTGCGTCGCCAGGGGATCACCACGTCGAACAAGCTGGGTGCCACTTCCGAGTATCGCGCGGTGATTCAGAACGACTTCGCCCAGTATGGTGCCGGCCAGGGCGCCGGCCGACGCGAGGTGCTGCGGCTGCGCCAGGATGCCGCCCGCTTTAGCCTGGTGCGCGCCGGCCAGCGCATCCGCCACATGGAGAAGCTGGTGTCGGCGGTACACGCCAAAGAGGGCAAGATGGACACCCTCAAGACCATGCTGGCGGCGATCTTCGAAGAGGATGGGGTCGAGCTGCCGGTGACCCGCGTGCGCAATACCAAGGCGCGGGAATGGATCGCGCGCATGCGTCAATCCATGCGCCTGGAACCGCTACAGCAGGCGCTGGAAGGGTTGCAACGCCTTGAGCATGACATCGCGGACCTGGAGGCATTGTTGTGGCAACTACGGCCCCAACTGGAAGCCGACCGCCACCGTGCCGAGCGCACCAGCGCCGATCTTGAAGCCGAGTTGAACAGGCGGCAGCGCGAGTTTCAGGCGCATGAAGAGGCCCATGAGGAGACCCGTGGAGAACTCAACGCGCGCATCAGTGAACTCGATAGTGAGCTCGACCAGGTGCGTAGCGACCTCGATGATCTCCAGCGCCGTTTCGAAGCCTACGAAGAAGCCGATATGCCAGGCCTCGAACGTGATCTTGAAGCGTTACCGCAGTGGCGCGAGCAGCAACAGCAGCTGCGTGATCATCTGGAGCAACTGCAGCAGGTGGCGCGGGAGAGCAAGGCCCGCCTGGATGCCCGCCTGGTTGAACTGGGGGATCTGCTGGAGCGCCACAGCGAAGAGATCCGGGCCTTGATGGATGCCCTTGCCGAGGAAAAAGACGCTTGTCGTGAGGCTCACAGCGAGGCGGAGCAGCGACTGCAAGCCGACTACCAAGCCCGCCGCGAGATGCTCGACAACGGCTACCGCGACCGTCTGGAGCAGGGAGCTATAGGGCTTTCCGAGCTCAAGGCGCAGTTGGCCCATAACGTTCAGACTGCCGAGGAACTGCGCGAGACCGAGCAGGCTCAAGCCCGCGTCGACGAGGCCCAGAAAGCGCAGGAAGCGGCGGCTGCAGTGCAGGAGGCAGTGCGCGGTGAGCACGACGAGTACAGGCGTGAACGCGAGCAAGCGGAGCGTGAGCTGGAGCAGGCGCGTACGCAGCGCTCCCGGGCCCAGGCGCAACTTGACGAGTTGCTGGTTCAGCGTGACCCGGCCCAGGGCAGTCTGCGGCATTTTTTGCGCCACCATCGGCCGGGCTGGGAGCAGCAATTGGGCAAGGTGCTGGCTCCGGCGTTGCTCGAGCGCAAGGACCTGGCGCCCCAGTTTAACGACACGGCCAGCGATGACCTCTATGGGTTGGTGGTGAACCTGTCCACCATCGCTTTGCCCGACTATGCCCAGGATGAGGCCGGTTTGCTGGCCGAGATCGAGTCGGCCCGGCAGGCTCTTGTGCAAGCGCAGGAGGTCGAGAAGGGCGCCGAAAAAGGGCTTAGAGTCTCGCACGACAAGGTGCAGGAGGTTTCCGCACGCCTGGATCGCGCCCGCACCGCTCGCCGCCGTGCCGCGGAAGAAGTGGACTACGCGCTGCAGGCCCGCAGTCAGTGTCAGCAGCGTCATGCCGCTGCCCGCCAGGTGCGCCAGACCACCTTGCGTGAAGCGCTGGAGGAGCAGGAGCAGTTACAGCAGGCGCTGCGCAATGAGCAGCGCGAGGCGCTGCAGGAACTGGCCGAGACTCATCAGGCCCAGCGTCTTGAACTCACCGCCGACTACCAGGGGCGGCTGGCCGGTTTCGATCAGCAAATGATCCAGCAGCGCAACCAACTGACGGCACTCAAGGAGGAGAATCACCGCCAGCGCAGGGAGCTTCAGGATGCCTATGATCGCGAGCTGGCCGAACGGGGAGTGGATACTGTCAGTCTCAACCAGACCCGGACGCGCTTGAAGGAGCTGGAGCTGCGCATTCGTCAGACCACCGAGCGCGAGGATGAGCTGCGTGAGTATCGTCACTTCATGCGTGTAGAGTGGGGTGAGCGCAAACCGCGTCTGGTGGCACGCGAGGCTGAGTTGAGCAGCGAGCGTCAGGCTGTCGTGGCCCAGCGTGAAATGCTCAAACAGCAGTTCCAGAGTGAACGGCGTGAGTATCAGGCGGCGGTGACCGGACTCAAGCAGCGGCGTAGCATTGAACAGCAGTTGCTCGAGAGCCTGGTGCCGCTGCTTACCAAACTGTCAGGCCTCTCGCTTGAGCCATCATCGGAAGCGCGTAGCGACGCACCGGGTGATGCCGCCGAGCGTATCGAGCGCGCCCACCAATCGCTGGCCGAGCATGCACGGGCATTGGATGAGCTGCGTCGCGGCTGCGAGAAAATCGAAGCGGATCTGATCAAAGGCGCCAGTGTCGATTTTCAGGAGACGCTGGAGGCAGAGCGGGCCCGGCTGGGTGAGGTAACCGCGCGGCGCTTGCTTGGTGTCCTGACGGGAATGCTTCAACTGCTGGAAGGCCAGCAACAGCAGCTACTGCAGGAAGGACGCAACCTGGGAGATGATCTCGACAAATTCTTTACTGTGTTCCGTGATCTCAACCGACGTATCAATGCCCAGAGTCGGCGCCTTTCGGATGAGGTGGCGGATGACCTCAAGCTGGAAGGCATCGGGCGTGCGGAGGTGAAAATTCAGTCGACCATCGATGAACTCGGATTCTGGGAGCCGCTCAAGCGCTTCTCCCGCTGTTATCGCGAATGGCAAGGTTCGGAGCGAGCGCTGCCGGGGAATGACTATCTCGACGCGCTGGCCGATGTGGTGGAACTGCTGCGCAGCGACCAGCAGTACAGCTTCGAGAGTCTGCTACGTCTGGAGCTGCATCTCAACGAGGGCGGTACCGATCTGGTCATCAGAAATGATCGCCAGCTGTTGGAATCTTCCAGTCACGGGATGGCGTATCTCATCCTGTGCAAGTTCCTGCTCGCTTTCACCCGGCTGTTGCGTGGCCAGGCCGAGGTCGCCATTCATTGGCCTATCGACGAGATCGGCACTCTGGCTTATCACAATGTCGAAAAACTGTTTGATGCCTGCGACAACAACCATATCCATATCGTCGGCGCCTTCCCCAACCCCGAGTCCGATGTGTTGTTGCTGTTCCACAACCGCTATCTGATAGACCGCGACGAACATGACCCGGCCAAGCGCCGGCTAAAACGTATCGAGCCGCGTTTGAGCCGCTTGGCCCAGCGCCTGCAGGCCCGTGCCGAGGAGGCCGTTCATGAGTGAATCCGCGATGACTGAATCCTCCATGGTGTCACTGGGGCCATTGCTGGAACGGCTGCTGGCGGGCGAGTTTATCTGCGCGGTAAGCGACGAAAGCGCC
Organism: Candidatus Halomonas stercoripullorum; assembly: GCA_019114645.1. Classification (GTDB taxonomy): domain Bacteria; phylum Pseudomonadota; class Gammaproteobacteria; order Pseudomonadales; family Halomonadaceae; genus Halomonas; species Halomonas stercoripullorum. Next base: position 1,936 of record DXFC01000326.1, on the reverse strand, counting down.
TTGCGTCACCTTGAGGACGACGAGACCCGCGAGCGGATTGATGTTTACCTGCGTCCGCTCAATCGTCGCCTGGCCACCAGTGCCGATGGCAGCGTGCACTTCCTGGCCTGGCGTCAGCTGGACGAGCGCGCCCGGGAGCAACTATCGCGCCAGCTAAATGACACCGTGGCCAGTCTGCTGCCGCTACTGGAGTGGCTGCAGCTGGTGCAGGAAGCCCTGGGGCGGGATGGTCCTGCGGCGCCGGGCGACGTGCTCAAGCCCGCCGATTTCAGCTCGCGCTGTGAAGACAACCAGGGGCTGCGCGAACGCCTCGAACGGTTGGCGACCGATCCTTTTTTTGGTTCCCAAAGTGACCAGCTCGATGCCCAGCTGAAACAAGTGTTCAAGCGTCTCAAGGAGCATGGCTATTTGATCCAGCCACATATCGAGCGGCAATACTTCGTGGTGACCGGCAAGATCGATTACTTGATCGAGCTGGTGCGCTTCATTCGCGATGAGGAGAACCTGCCGGTGGATGAGGAAGCCCCGGCAGAGCAGGAGAGTCTGCTGTGAGTGCCGCCGATCATCAGGTGTTGGAGAGCCGCTTGATCACTACCGGGGTCGAGCGCCTGGCGCTACTGGGTAAACACGCCGATGCGTTGATGGCAGGTTATACCCGTGATGAGGTGCCCTTGACCGGATTAAGCACCACTGCGCTCAACCGCCTGCTTGCCGCACGCATTCTGTGGCGGCCTGATGAGCAGGGCGGGGTGAAGCTGGCGCCCAAGGTACGTGAGCTGATCGCCGAGATGCTGGCTGATGAAGCCCGCCGTCATGTCAATGCCGATGTGGCCGAAACGCTTGAGCTGTTGCGTAGCCTGGTGCAGAGCTACCGTGAAGCGCGGGATGCGGGCGAATATTTGCGCCAGGAACAGCAGTTGTTGCGTTTGCGCCAGGAGGTGGATGATCTCAACGGCCGCTTTGCCGATGCCATTGATAGCCTGTGGCGGCGACTTAACAGCGATTTTGGCTTTGTCAGCCGTCTGGGCGACAAGATTCGTGAAAACGAGCGCGCCCAGAAACAGATTGAACGCTTGCTCGACGGCTTGGCGCTAATCGATTTCGATGAGCTAATCGACCTGGTGGGCGGCGATGGCACACTGCGCAAACTGTTGGTCAGCGGGTTGCAGCAGCAGCTCACCCAGCACTTCACCAGCTTGCGTGAAGTACAGCGACGCATGACCGAACTGATGGCGCGCTTCCGTCAGCAGCAATCGCGCAGTCGCCTGGTAGCAGGGATGGCCGGCTTTTTGCGTGAGCATCCCGGCTTTGTGCCGGGTAACTATGCCATGCGTAGCGAAGTGCCGGCACTCTTTAATCATGCCGCACCGCTACGGGCCGCTGGCGCCGTGGCGCTGGATAACGATGCCGATACCCGCGTACTGGTGGAATTGCTTCACCGCTTGCCCAAACCGGCACAGCGCCCCGAGGCTGTGGCTGCTGCAACGGCTGCCGACATGCAGGAAAGTACACTGGTGGCCGCACGTCAACAGGCATTGAAAGAGGATGTGGAGGGCTTCTATCTTGCCGTGGTGGAGCGGCAGGGAGAGGAGCCTGTCAGCGCGCTGGATTATCTTGACCAAGCCGGGCATGACTGGAGCCCGGAAATCTGGCTGTTCCAGGTCATTGCCGAGTATCAGGGACTACCCCGCACCGAGCAGCGCGCGTTCCGGTTGCAGCATGACGAGGAGCCAGCCAGTCCCTTCAATGATCTGCGCCTGATTCACGATGTCGTCTTGCAACTTGTCGCTTGAGCATTTTGCTGTGGAGAGAGTCATGTATTTAACGCCATCCGCACGCAAGCTGCTGCGCGATGTGGCACAGCAGCTGCGTAGTGAGCCCGTGGTCCAGAAAGACCGTCGCAAGGTGGTCAATGAGGTGGTGGCCTGGCTGGATG